>DATJKB010000100.1:0-13601 GCA_035491875.1 Pyrinomonadaceae bacterium
CGGCGTTCACGTTATCAACCGCAACTACCACATCACCCACACGCACACCCGCTGCATTCGCCGCCGACTTTGGTTCGACGTGTACAATGATCGGACTTCCCTCAACTTCGCGAACCGTAACTCCGATCGTGATAAATTTGGGATTCCACCAATCGAACTTCTCCTCAGGCGAGAACACTCTCGTGTGCGGATCTTTGAGCGGGGCGATCATGCGTCGCAAAAGCTCATAGAAGTCTTGAGTGCTCTTCGCTTCAGCTGCGACTGGCCGAAAGGCCGCGCGCGTTGCTTCCCAATCCAATCCGCGAAAAGTTGGATCGTAATAACGCTCCTGGATCGTCTCCCAAACATCATCGAACACTGCTAGTCGTCCGGCGCGTGTGGCGGTAGAAACGAAGAGTGTTTTGTCACTCTCAGCGTGCGATGGCCTGACAGCACTCGGTAGTCCGATCGCGATCGAGAGCAGAGCGATTAGGTACAGCGTGGGGAACGGACGATGCTTGGGTTGGAGCATGATTAAATTAGACCTTAAATATTATCTCGGGGGCTTACGAAAGTTATAACGCAGTAATACCCGAAGCGGAACGGGGGTGCCGTTACGCATTGCCGGAAAAAAATGAAGTTGACGGACGGTAGCAACAGTTACTTCGTCGAGTCCAAATCCGGCCCACCTTACCACTTCAACATTACCAACATCGCCATTAGTGCTAACGTCAACCACCACGTCAACTGTGGCTTCCGCGTCAGCCTGCGCTGCGCTTTGCGGGTACTCAGGCCGCAACCTGCGAAACGGTTTCGGTAAGCGAAGCCCTTGAGCTTCAGCAATCTTTTCATCGTCCGGGGCTTCTTCGATCAATGGTGCATCGGCGTTTATGACCGAACGTTGCGCTTGCTCGGTCATCTGTGCCTGTTTTATCGACGATGCGACGCGTTGAATGAATGCCATCTGATCCAACTGGCTCAGCAATTGTTGTTCAGCATCCTGTGGCTTTTCTGCTTCCGCGCTTAGTCGCTCCCAACGTGCGAGCTTGCCCGAGCGAGAGCTAATCACAAAAACCGAACAGTAGGATTCATAAAATACCGGCTTCAACGACGATGAACGACGTATCGTCTGCGCATCGCCAATCAGGTAGAAGTCTGACGACAAGGCCGCGCCGAGATCGCGCGCTTCACTGAGCATCATGTTGAGTGAACCGGCGTAGCCGGCACCTTTCGCGGCGGCACGACCTAGATCGGAATCCAAAACAGTCACCGCACTGATCGACTTAAGACCAGAGCGCAATTTATCGGCGGCGGTGACCGCAAAGCTGGAGTTACCGAAGTCGAGTATCGTCAAACTGGTCGGCCGACTGGCGGTTTGTGCGACTACGGTCGTAAGTAACACGAAGAGCAAGCACGTTCCGCCAAGGATTTTCGGAACGGGAGCGAAGCGACCGATTTCAAGCGACGTTGAGATCTCCTGAGTTGACATCGGTCGCTTCGCTCTCGTTCTGATCCGATCAAAATGAAAACAACAGAACCAATTCTGCTTATTGCTCGTCACTGTTTGCTGGAATGGTGGGGAGATTCAGCTTCGGAAAATCTAGAGCAGTATACCTTACGTCATCCATCTCCGCTCGCCGCAGATTCTCTTTGCACGGTGGGCTGATGATATCGCTCGTACACTGCAGTCTTAACTTCTGCCGGGAAACAGACGCGATGTAGTTCGTAGCCCTGCTGTAATCCACGGACGACGTTGCTGACCTCGGTGATTTCTCGAAGTTGCGGTTGTGCGTATCCGCTCTCAACATAGATGCGAGTTTTGGGTTCTGTCTGAGTCGCGGCGTAATAGCTGTAATACGGAACATCGCTCGCCTTGTCTTCGATGAAATAATAATCCGGATCAAATCCAGCGGCTCGAACCGCCTCACGCGCGTCTGTTAGAAACTCCTGCCGGTCCTGCTCGGGCATGTCCAGGTCGATTGCTTTAAAAAGACGACGCGATACAAAACGACGGCTCAGGTCTCTAAGAATCGCATCGTCCGATTGTTGCCACTGTTTGACGTGGAAAAGGAAATCAGAATCGTCGACCTGCAGATGCTCGGATATTGTGAGTTGTTCATGCTTCAGTATTTTTTCGAAGGCGGTTCCGCTCGCATGCCATACAAACTCACCTTCCTCGTGCAGTTTCAACGCGCGACGCACAATCGATCGCAACACAACCTCGGCCGAACGAAGAGTGCGGTGAAAATAAACCTGGCGAAACATGTGATAGCGCGCTTGGAGATACTCTTCAACCGCATAAATGCCGCGCGCCTCAACGTAGATTCGATCCGATGCTTCATCGATTGCCAGTGCGTTGATGATCCACTCTAAATCGTAGATGCCGTATTTCGCTCCGGTCATCAAGGAGTCGCGCAGCAGATAATCCATTCGATCGACGTCGAGTTGAGAAGAGACAAGTTGGCCCAGTGCGGCTGGTTGAAATGTTCCCCGAATGATCGCAGAAACTTTTTCTGGGAGGTTAGGGTGATAAGAACGCAGTAGTTCGCCTATCTCTGTGTCGGCGCTCAACACTACTTGAATAGTCCATTCCTCGTGATGAGAATTCAAAACCTTCTCCATCACATGTGAGAACGATCCATGTCCTACGTCATGTAACAGCGCCGCTGCGCGCGTCGCCACTCGGTCGTCATCGTCGATGTCATAGCGCTCCGACAATCGATCGAGAACTCGTGTAATCAAGTGGAATGCACCGAGTGAGTGTGTGAAACGCGAATGCTCTGCGCCCTGGTAGGTGAAGAGACCGAGACCAAGTTGTTTGATGCGACGAAGGCGTTGAAACTCCGCTGTATCGATCAGCCGCATCATCAACTGACCTTCTTCAGAATCAGTGCGCAATCGAATTATGTTGTGAACTGGATCGCGATAGATTCTTTCGGACAAATTAACGGTCGCCTCTCTCGCAGTGAGTTCAGTCCGCGAAAGTCTATCACGCCACCCCGGTGATGAGCGGAGTCGGTCTGCCACTCTGAGCACGTTCGCGCAGCACCAGTGTATGGCCCAGACCTCGCGTCATTGAGTGAAGCAGGTGCAGCCTTGGAGTGAAGAGCTTCTGAACAGCGGACGGACGATGAAGTCGAATGATCCGAAAATCGGTAGATAGGCCACGGTCTACTTTTCTGGATTTTCCCAATTTTTTGGATCTTGGCTTTTAGCATGGGCGCAGGATAGCTGGGAACAAACTCACAATACTAGGAGGAAAAGGCGAATCCAGGCTATGGGCATGGTAATTGCCAAAAACCCCGCCGGACGAGGTGTTTCTATATATATATAAGCCACTCGTTCAGGAATTCTTTTGATGCTGCCAAAAAGAGGGTACATACACAGGAGGGGGCAGCATCCTTCTATTCAAGAAAGGAAAGCAGAAAATGAAGAATGTTTTTAAGTTGTTAGTTGCTTTGTGCTTTGCGCTGGCCAGTACGGCGGTGTTTGCACAAGATGCAACTACCGGATCAATCGGCGGAACCGTTTTAGATGTGAACGGCGGCGCTGTCCCGGGCGCAAAGGTCACTGTCACCGGTGCCAAGGGTGACAAGACCACAGTTACCGACGGACAGGGTACTTTCGATGTCGATGGACTTCTCCCTGGAATGTATACCGTCAAAGTCGAGCAGACTGGTTTCAAGAGTGCTATCGCCAATAATGTCGAGGTATTTATTACCAAGAAATCAGCTGTCAACATCAAACTTGAAACCGGTGACGTGTCCGCAGTCGTTGAGGTAACAGACACAGCTGGAACTGACCTAACGAGCACAGCAGTTGGTCAGAACCTGAGCGATACGCTTTTCGACAATGTTCCTGTTCAGAGAAGCGTCGAGAGTTTGTTCTATCTCTCACCTGGCGCAGCCGACAGTCTCGGCGGCGGCAGAGCGAACCCGTCTATTGCAGGTGGCTCCCCGCTGGACAACCTCTACATCGCCGACGGCGTGAACATCACTGACTCCGCGTTCGGCGGTCTCGGTACGTTTACTCGCGTTTATGGTTCTCTTGGAACCGGTATCAACACTTCTTTCATCAAAGAAGTACAGGTGAAGACCGGTGGTTTCGAACCGCAGTACGGTCAGTCACAGGGTGGTATCATTAACATCGTCACACAATCAGGCGGCAACGAATACCACGGTGCGATTTATGGCTTTGCGCGCCCAAGAGCGTTTGAGGCGACCCGTCGTCAGCGTGACACAACGTCAACCAACAAAGTGGGTGAGTTTCTGAAGGAAGAGAATTACGACTTCGGAGCGGACCTTGGTGGATACGTTCCTGGATTGAAGGATCGGCTCTTTTTCTTTGGTTCTTTCAATCCGTCGATTCGTCGTGAGATCGTGATCGGCGCAGAAGGTTCAGGGCTCCGCACGCTTCTTGGTGAGCATGCTCGCCGGTTCCGTACATATAACTACGCGACCAAGGTTGACTGGAACATCAACTCCAATCACACCTTCGCGTTTTCGATCTTCGGCGATCCGACGAAGACGAATCTAACTTCACACAACAACCTGAACATCGATAACACGACGGCTCAGAGCGTCCTCGATTTTGGTACACGTAACACTGCCTTTCGCTACAACGGTGCGCTTACCCCAACCTGGACTCTTAACGCTTCGTTCAGCCAGGGTAAGAACCGCTTTGACGAAACCGGTTTTGCGGATGTGTATCAGATCACTGACCTTACGCAGACCGGCGGTTTGACAGGTCAGCGCGGCAGCTTCGTCGCACAAGGTTTGGGCTTCTTTGAGCCAACCGAGAGCACTACTTACCGTGCGACGTTCGATACTCAAAAGATCGCGAACTTCTGGGGACAACACACGTTCGGTCTGGGTTATCAATTCCAGCGCGCGTTCTATGAAGGACGACGCGACCGAAGTGGTCCGAAAAATCCAGTGCCGGCTACCAACGCGTTCGGTATTTCGACGGCGTTATTAGGTGGCGGTGCTGGCGCGGCTATCGGACAGTCCACTAACAGCACGTTCTCGTTGCGAATTGCTCCTGCTGGTTGCACTCAGTGCCCGTTGATGAACGTACCGGGGCTCGGTAACACTCGAGTGTACTTGTTAAATGACCGCGGAGAGTTCGGCAACACTACCTTCAAGACACAGTCGAATTATCACGCAGTCTACGTCCAGGACACCTGGCGCCTTAACAAGTACGTGACTGCTCTTCTCGGCCTGCGGCAAGAACAGGAAAGACTGATTGGAAGTGCGAACGCTGCCGGTGAGAAGAGTGCTTATAGCTTTACTGGACAGTGGTCCCCGCGTATCGGCGTCACGGTCGATCCGCTCGGTCGTGGTACTACCAAGGCCTATTACAACTTTGGTCGTTTCCACGAGTTCATCCCGCTAGATTTGGCGGAGCGGTCGCTTTCATCAGAAAGTGATTTCCGAAGTGCCGAGTGGTTCCCACAGTTTACCGGCTCAGGCACAAACAAGAGCGTTGTGATTAATCCAGCCACCGGAACAGTGATCCCGATTGTTGACGCGGCGCATTTGGCTAGCTGCGGTTCCGGTGCACCAGGTTCACCACAGCAAAACTGCCGCGACGCAGGCTTCTTCCCGTCGACCGTTTCGACCTCGGTCTCCAGTGCGACGGCGATCCTACCCGGCACGAAACTCGGCTACTCTGACGAGCACTTGATCGGATTCGAGCAGCAATTCCCGCGCAACTTTGTGCTGTCGTTGCGGTATCAGGATCGTCGCATCAAGCGTATCGTCGAGGACGCCGCGCTTGTCGCACCGGAGTCGGCAGACTTCTTTGGTCAGGCGTACTTCATCGGTAACATCAATGGGATACTGGATGCAGCTACGAATCCAGTTTCGCGTCACTTCACACCGGGCGGAACACCGCCAGCCGCATGCGACCCAAGCCTGATCAATTCTGACTTGGGTGTGTGCTACCTGACGAATGGTGCGAATGGGGCGCCTGCAGGCGATTTCATCGCTGATGGTGTACCGGATGGTTTCCCAAATCCGGTTCACATTTTCAAGGCGTTCGAAATTGAGGTTAACAAGCGGTTCTCCAACAACTGGCAGTTGCTGTCGAACTGGCGCATCGCTTCGTTGCGAGGTAACTTCGAAGGTCACTTCCGTAACGACAATGGCCAGACCGACCCGGCAATCAGTTCGCTCTTCGATTTTACTGAAGGCGAATTCAACCTGCTGGGCGACCAGAATGCAGTTGGCCCTCTAAATACGGATAGAACCCATATCTTCAACATCTATGGGAACTACGCATTTAGTAAGGACAAAGGCTTCTGGCGCCAACTGACTGGTTTGAACCTTGGTTTCGGATGGCATGGCGAGTCGGGAGTGCCGATTAGTGAATACCTGGCGCATCCGATCTACACCAATGCTGGCGAGATCCCAGTTGGAGGTCGTGGAAAACTAGGAAGAACCGATTGGTTCAACCGCATCGACCTGCATGCTGACTACAAGTGGGCTGTGACTGAAAACACTCGGCTTGTATTCATCGGCGACTTCTTCAACGTCACGAACAATCGTGGCATTCGGCGACCGAATGAGTTTGCGCAGCTGAGCGGTGGCATCCCGAATGTGGACTTCCTGCAACCCAGGGTGTTCCACCTGCCATTCAACATGCGACTCGGAGTTCGTTGGGAGTTCTAACTTAATCCGGCAACGGATCTTTTCTCAGGGAGGAAACAGTTTATCGTTTCCTCCCTGTTGTTTCTTTAGCGCGATCGCGTAATAATTCGCCAACTTAGTTCTCTGCAATTAACACCGCACGGTAATGCCATGCTACGAAAAATCAGTCGAGCGATATTTCCAATTGTTCTAGTATTGACTCCTATTTCTACCCACGGTCAGATCCGTTCACCTGCGCAACCGTCAGAGATCCGCGGACAGTTGCGTTTCGCTAATGGCGGCGCGCCTGCTGCCGATGTTGTCGTTCGTCTAGATCAACTTGCCGGGGGATTCGTCAATGAGGTAAGAACCGATCGTCTCGGTAAGTTCAGAATCACAAACCTCTCACCCATTCAGTACCAGGTAATCATTCGTCATCCTGGCTATCAGGAAATTCAACGTGAAGTGAACCTAATAATGACAAGCAGCGAGTACCTGCAACTGAGTCTCGTCGAAGACTTGCCTTCAAATGCCAGGGTAAGGGTAGGTTCACCGGGTGTAATCGACGCCAACATTCCAGCTGACGCGCGGAAGGAATATGAGCGCGGTGAGGCGCTCGTCAGTTCTGGTGATAAGACAAAGATCGCGGAGAGTGTTCGCCACTTCGAACGCGCAATAGCTATTCACCCCGCTTTTCTCGAAGCTAAGCTGAAACTTGCGACGACGCATATGGATCTAAGGCAGTGGACGGAAGCTGAGAAGGTGCTTCTAGCTGCGAAGCAAGCACACCCTGACACTCCTAATTTGCTTTTTGCGCTTGGTGAACTGTATCTGCAACAAAAGAAAACCGATGAGGCAGAACGCGTATTGCGATCCGGACTTCAGATGGAGCCGCGTTCCTGGCAGGGTCACTTCACCTTGGGACGGCTTTACTGGAATGGCGGCACGGGTGACATCGTCAAAGCAGCTCGTCAAGTGGCGCTAGCGCTTCAACTGAATCCGAACTTTGCAGAAGCGCATTTGCTTGCAGGCAACATCTTCCTTCGCGCTCATAAGAATGCGGAAGCACAATGGGAATTTGAGGAATACTTACGCTTGGCACCGAATGGTCAGTTTGCCGGAGAGACTAAGGAGATAGTGCAAAAGATTAAGAAAGCGACCGCGGGTCGCAAACCTTAGGTGACTTGCTAATCGCCATTGCGATGGTCACGACCAAGCTCAAGCAGATGTCCTAACTTCTCTTTCTTCGTCCTCAGATACTTCTCTGCTTTTTCCGAGGAATCAACTTCAATCGAAACTCTTTCTACTATCTTCAATCCTGCATCTTCAAGAGCCTGAAGCTTCAATGGATTGTTCGATAGCACTTTGACTTTACAAAGACCGATATCGAAAAGAATCTCGGCGCATTGCCGGTATTCGCGGAGATCGACAGCAAGACCGAGCCGGACATTCGCCTCAACCGTGTCAGCGCCTTGATCCTGTAATGCATAGGCGCGGATCTTATTCAAAATACCAATCCCGCGGCCTTCTTGTTGTTGGTAGACAACGGCGCCTCGGCCCTCTTGTTGGATCAGCCGCAACGTACGATGAAGTTGCTCGCCACAGTCGCACTTCGTTGATGCAAACACGTCTCCCGTCAAACACTGCGAATGAATCCGTACCAGCGTCGGTATATCCTGTCGCATATCCCCCTTGAACAGCACGACGAACTCCTCTGTGCTGATTAGCGACCGATAACCGGCGATCTGGAAATCGCCCCATTCCGTCGGTAGAAAGGCTACTGCTACCCGCTCAACAGTTAAGTTCTCCTTAACTGAATCGCAACATGTGCCGGCAACCTTGTTCTCCATCGGGTTTCTCCGCGCGCTCATTTGAGCACCTCGCCTGACCATTTGATTTAGTTGGCAATTATAGGAGCAGCCTTGAACCGTAACAAGCGAGCCTGCTCCAATCATTGAACGGCCCGCCCATTTTCTTGCTGGGCTGGGTACCGGAGGATAAGATAATCAGCAACGTTTCAGCGGTTTCGCATGAGCTAAGGCACGCGCGGGTAAAAAGTGAGATCAGCAGACAGCCAGTCGCCATGGCCCATTATTTTGACGAAGAACCAACGCTGACGACTCAGATCCGGGAGTCGCCTACTAACACGTTCGCCAACCTCGAGCGAAGGCCGGTCCTCGTATCCCTGCGTGGCGAGCTAATTGCGACCCCAATCCCGCTTGAACGCGACAGGGTAACAATAGGAAGGGCTCTCGAAGCAGACATTCGTCTGAACGACTTCAAAGCCTCCCGTCTGCATGCTGAGATTGTTGGCATCCTGAATCGCGGTACGGGAAAGCCGGAATTCAGGATCAAAGATCTAAGTTCCACCAATGGTACGATCGTGAACGGTCATCACATCTCTGAGTCAGCTCTCAACAATGGTGACAAGATTCTGATTGGCGATCATCTTTTTCGCTTCGATTTGCTCGACGAGATCGATCGCGAGTTTCAGCAGCAGATCCATCGACTGTTGGCGCATGATGACCTGACCGGACTTTTAACCAGCAAGTCGTTCTTTACTGAGTTGCGTCGAGAAGCATCGCGCTCAGAAAGTGAAGACCGCCCATTCTGTGTGCTAATGATGGATGTCGACCACTTTAAGTTAGTAAACGACACGCACGGCCATCTGACGGGAAATCAGGTGTTGGAGGAGTTGGGTGGCATAATCAAAGCTGCCCTGCGATCGGGCGATGTCGCGGCTCGTTTTGGTGGCGAGGAGTTCGCCGCTTTCTTACTTGACGCGGGTTATCCACAAGCGTTGGTCGCAGCTGAACGTGTTCGTCGGGATGTCGAGCAACATCGGTTCAAATCGCTTCACACAGCGGCTGCTAATGCTGACGAGTATTTTCACATCACTATGAGCATCGGCATAGCCGCCTGTCCTGACGACGCCAAAGATCCGATTCAACTGGTTGAACTGGCTGACTCTGCGCTTTATCGAGCCAAGAGTAATGGGCGAAACCAAACGGCGGCCTATCAGCCGGCCCTGGCGATTACCGAAAAGCCGCTGCCGCCGCGCCGCACAAACTGACGAGCTGTTTTCGAGCAGATTATGCAACTACGAAACCCCCAGCGCGTGTCAGTTGCGGGCACGATTTGCGATTCTTCGATTGCGCCGTGTATTCTCCTTTGGACACCTGCCCGTCAATCCGCTTTGACCGGCCGAGGAACTCCGTAAGTGACTAGTAATCTCAACTTAGCCTCAAAGCCTTTTACCAATCGCCTTTTGCCATGGCTGTGGACCGCTGGCGTGCTATTCGTCTCGTTTATCGGTCTCTTAGGAGTTGTTCATTACACCCTGCAAGCGAACCGGGAGTCGGAGGCCGTCCGAGTAGAGATCAATAACCTGCGAACTCAGGAAAAAGGGCTGCTGGACGACGCCAAGAAGGTGAAAGCGTTGATGACACGCGATCAACTCCAGGCGCTCGAGGCAGCACACCAACTGGTGGATCGGAAAACATTCTCCTGGTCAAGGTTACTAGCGGATTTGGAAGCTGCGCTGCCTGGCAACGTACGAGTTTCGCGAATTGCGGTACGAGCCATTGGAATGCAGGGCGATCAAACGGTCGCTGATCTTGAATTGACGGTATTCGCAAAGAGCGCGAACGTGGTTACTGCGATGATCAGGGACATGGATCGTGCCGGCATCTTTCAGGCTGACTTGCGCGTGCAAAATCTTCAAAAGGGACGTGGCGAGAGCGGCACTGAATACGACCTTGCAGTTGTCTACAGGCCGCGAGCTGGATACGCGAGTGAGAATATGGCCGCTGTACAGGAAAGCGGAACTACAGGGGAGGGGTCGAAATGAGTACCGAACTGACCGAGCCTCCCAAGACATCAGTTAAGACGACAGTGTCGAGCCGAATGACCGGTTATCTTGCTGCGCGCCGCAACAGCATGTTTGGTGTGCCGGAGATAATCGCGTTAGGCGTAAGCTGTTTTATTCTTGTTCTGGTGCTCTTCAGTTATCTCTATTTCCTAATACCGGCGCGATCTCAAACGCGCGCGCTGACCGCGGAGCGAGATCAGTTACGAACCAACCTGAAGAAGTTTCATGAGATTGTGGTCAAAGAGAACACTACTCAAGACACAGTTAAGCGAATCACTGACAGCTTGAACAACTTTGAGACCGTTACCCTCCAACGTCAGGAACAAGGGCGAATGGAACTCTACGATCAACTCAATCAACTGATGGTGAAGAACGGCCTGCGGAATACATCCGGCCCAACCTACGCGCCGCTTGACTCGACAGGAACTAAGTCAACCCCGGCCCGGTCCGCCAACACGAAATACCAGACTGCGTATCCAGGAATAGCAGTCGCGGTAACGGTCGAGGGTCCGTATCAGAACCTGCGACAGTTTGTTAAGGATATTGAACGTAGCAAGCAGTTTGTGATCATTAACGAGGTAGAGTTGCAACGTGCCAGGGATAACAATGATGTGGCCCCGCCTGTTGCGACCGAGGGAGGTTCGGGAACTCGTGGCTCGCTAGTGAGTTTGCAATTGAGCATGGCCACGTATTTTCAGCGTATTGAAACCCCAGCGCCCACCAGTCAGGAACAATGAAATGGAACGTAGTGATTTAAGTAAGCCGGGCGAAAAGAAAAAACTGCTAGTGGCAGGAGTTTTAGGCCTCGTGGCGATTCTGTTTCTGTGGTGGACGTTCTTCGGTTTTGGATCAAGCAACCCTACCACTCCTCGTGCGACCACTGCTCAGGAAAAGCGGACGAGTCCGCAGGGACCTCGAGGCACTCAATCCGCCAACAACCAGTCTGACACGACGCAAGAGTTGGTCGATCTCATAGGCACTCTTCGCGACGTGAACTTTGTGGCGACCAATACGAACGTACCCGAAGCACGACGCAATATCTTTGCCTTCTACGAACCGCCGGTCGTAACAAACAAGGTCGCGGAAACACCCACTCCGACGCCAACTCCAACACCGCCACTGCTCCTTGCGTCCGTTTCTCCATCGAATGTCTATGCCGGGACAGCTCAATTCCTGCTTGAAGTGACGGGCGACAAATTCACTCCTGATGCCCGGATCTACGTCGATGGCCGAGAACTACAAACCCAGTATCGGAGCGCGCAGCAATTATCAGCTAGTGTCGCTGGTTCACTTATCGCGAGTCCGGGCAATCGTTCAATCGCTGTCAGGTCGCCGGATGGTCGCATCTATTCCAATCCGTTGACGTTGAATGTGGCTCAGCCTCCGACGCCCAATTACACCTACATCGGGTTAATTAGTACGCGCACTCACGTCGACATCGCTATCTTGCAAGACTCGAACACGAAGGCCGTGGTCAATGCTCAGCGTGGCGAAATGTTCGGAGGGCGCTTCCGTCTCACGAGCATCGCCGACAAAGAGATTGTGTTCACGGATACCACTCTGAAACTCATGCATAAGATCAAAATGACCGAAGGTGAGAAAGGCTTTGGTTCACCTTTGTCTCGTCCAACACCGCGCGTGGATGCTGAAGATGACGAACCGCTCAACTGATCAACACCACAAGATATTAGGGTCGGCGTTTTCGTCATCGAGCGCCGCTGCAGGCACTGATCTCTCTCGCGAACGGTCGTCGGAGCGGGGATACACCATCGTTGCACTCCTGGCCTTCATGACTGTCTTGGCCATCTTTGCGATGGCCGCAGCGCCGCGGATGCAACAGCAAGCGATGCGCGAACGTGAGAAGGAAACGATCTTTCGTGGTGAACAAATCGCTGATGCGATTCGAGAATACTATCGTTATCGCAGAGGACAAACTGGTGTTGCTGGAGATCAAGCATTACCGTCATCGATGGACCAGCTGCTGGACGGAGTGCCGATTCCCGGTGGTGCAAAGAATCGTATGATCCTGCGCGCGAGTGCTGCGACAGATCCATTATCAGAAGATGGCGAGTGGAGGTTCATCGCACCGCGTGCGGAATCGCTCGTTGAGTTTCAGCAGTCAGTAATGGTCTACGCAGGTAACTTGCTACCAATGCCGCGCGACCAGCAAATGTTGCAATTGCAACAGTTAGCGGCCCCCCAGGTGATCGTAATGACGAATCTCGGAACGACCTCGAACAAGAGCGGTGGTTCACACGTTGGTGAGACCACAGGTGGACCATTCGTTGGTGTTGCGAGCAACAACACATCAAAGTCAGTGCTCACCTACTACGGCATCGAGTCGCACGATGGTTGGATCTTCACTCCACTCTTTCGCAACTGATCACAGCCACAACTAACACACTTCATTGATCAGAAATTCGTCTTAGTCTCTTCTTCAACTCAGAATCTCCACGCTCGATCTTTCGTCTTCAGATCAGTTTTCTTGTTCGCTGATCGACTCACTTTTTGGATCACCTGATGTGTTGCTCCGCTGATCTGAGAGCACAGATCCATGTCAGAGAGCAACAAAAAAATCTTTCAGCACTGAGTAATAAGTTATTGACATCTGTTGCAATTACGTTTATATAGCAAGATGTTGTGCGCCGTTTACTCTAGCCCACAAGACGAAAGCAAACACATTATCTTGTGGTCATGAAGAAACCCTAAACCAACACTAGAAAGAAGGAGCACATAGAAGCTATGGCAACTAAAAAAGGTGGAAAGAAAGCAGCGAAGAAGGGTGGCGCCAAGAAGGGCGCAAAGAAGGGCGGAACCAAGAAGGCCGCAAAGAAGAGATAACTCGAACCAGCAGGTCACAGCACGAACCTTCCACTGGCGCACACAAACATCTGAGGCCTACGAGGCCTTTCAAGGAACGACGAGTACTTCAAGCGAAGCTCGTCGTTCCTTTTTGTTTTATCTATCACCGCTACCAGTTAACATTGCAGCGTGATCAAAGTCGCGCTTGTCGAACCAGAGATTCCCCAGAACACAGGAAACATTGCGCGACTGTGTGCCGCCACCAGCACGCCGCTTCATATCGTCGGCGCTACCGGATTCCGACTCGACGACAAAGCGGT
>DATJKB010000101.1:0-7099 GCA_035491875.1 Pyrinomonadaceae bacterium
ATACAATCCGCGCCGCACGGTCCCCACTCGCCGGTTCGACACGAATCGTCCGTGGGTTAAGGCCCTTCAGGTCGATCCGCCACAGTTGCTGATCGAGTTCGCTTCCTGGTTCCCGCGTTTCAATCGTGATTTCGTAGTTAAGTGTGCAGCCTTTGGTTTGTACATGACCGATCGCCCGCCGTTGCAGGACATGACGTCCTTTGCTGGTCGGCACTACGTAGCCGTATGGAATGTGTGTCTTAAGCCAGTGAAGCGTCTCCGGAAGAGATGCATTTGGGCCTAAGGTTTCGCTCTTCTTCTGTGTTTGGGCCGCCAACGCACCCACCGTCAAACATACGTACACGCTCAACAGAACTTTGCTGACTCTGATCATGAGTCCTCCTTTCGAGCGACTTAAGCCTCTTAGTCATACGCTGCGATTCCTTCACTTCGTAACATTGCGATCGCCTGCAAGTCATCTTTTAAGTAAGCAGCCCTCTTTGGCGCAATGAGGACTACGTCATCATAAAGGCCGTCCTCGAGAAACCACTGAATCGCCAAATCAAAAGATGACTTTCCCCAAGATAAACTTCGCCAATCGACATCTTTAAGTGATGATCTCTTAACAACAACCTGTGTTTCTGGATCGCGGCGTATGAGACTTCCAGGCACACAGTGGAGATCTATGCTCCCCTGAAATTCAGCCTCTCTAAGATCGAGAGCCCAGTCAACAGTCTGATAGTAAGCCTTGTTCGCATCGTCCCAGCGTTGCTGTATCGATGGAGGAGGTACGGGAGCAACCCATTGATTCAGCTTCATTGCACTTAGTTTTCCTTTCAGCGTCACGTGCTTGAAAACTGCCCCCCAAGCGAACAAGGGAATCCTTCCCTCTCTGCCCATCCCGGAGATGACAGCATCTTCGATGACTGCGTTGTCTACTGAACAACCACGCTGCCTGGAGTTTATGATCTCTATATTTCGAAGTACTACTCTTTGCGAAGGGTGCTCGGCTTGGAGGACGGTGCAGTTATCAAAAAAGCACCTTGAGAAGGAAACATTTTGTACAACCGGGTCTGTAGGACGCAGACACCTATCTTCAAAGGTTGTGTTAGAAAACTGGGTCATACGCTAGTTGCGACGCCGAACGCTGCGCTTATGCGGCTTGCCCAGACAACACCAGCTCATTTGTCGACCACACGGCTCGATCCAACAATGCTCACGTTCCGGTCGCCCTCGCCGCGCACAACCACCGATCCAGAATTCGCCGGCTCGAGATACGCTTGTCGGTTCTGAGAAAGCTCCCAACTCTGCTCGCTCTGCTCACTACCGACCTCGCGCGACGACCTTTGGCGCTTCGGCTCCCGGTATCGCTCGGCTCGCAGCACTTCTCGGTCGTTCACGAACAGGTAGATGTAGGTGAGCAGAAACCACAGAAACGAGATACCGGTGACGACGCACAGGAACACGCTCGCCCATGTCGGCACCCGACCTATTAGCCCGACAACTGTCGCCCAGACCAGCACGCTCGTCATCCAGACCGCGGGTCGGAGCGGCGTCGCCCGATATCGTTCGACGTCACCAGCTTGGGCCACGCGGTCGATCTCATCGTGTGTCGCCATGTCCTATTCCTCGCCTCAAGCCCACCTGATCGTGATCGAAACCACTTGGCGCGCCCATCTTCCCTGACGCTTGCCTGAAATTCGACTAGGGCTCAACATTACTTTTCTTCTTCTTGGTACTGAGCCAAATTCCAACGACAGATGCGCCAACTATGCCGCCCGTGATTGCCGGATTGGATTTGCCGACAATCAGGACCTGCAACAGCGTCACTACGAGAGAGATCGCCACTGCCATGATGATTAGAAAGATAATCGTCTTGGCATCCATACCGCTTGATTTGTTTTCAGCCATGAGCCTTCTCCATGAGTTGAAGCAACGTGAGTAGAGCTTGGACGAATGAGCGCTGAATTCTGAGTTAAAGCAAGTGACCGAAGCGACGGAGTATAGATCAGTTTGCCGAGGAAGTAGAGATCTTCAGCCGCGCTCTTTTCTTTGCGCCCACACTTGAACCACACGCGGCAATCCAGCTAGTGTCATGTCATCTTCTGCGAAGTCGTAAAGCTGGCGCGCCAACTCTTCAATCTCTTCCCTGGTGGCAAGCTGTTGTTCAAGAATTGATGGCGCGATGTTCTCCAGCGTTAGTGGAGTAATCAGCTTTGCCTCGCCGGCAAGCGCCATCGGCTGAACTATATTTACGCGTACGTCGTCAAAGCCGCATTCTTTCACGAGCCCAGGCAGCCGCGGACCGATGTCCGGATCGCCGCCATTTCTCCTGACGACCGTGCAATACAATTCGTGGTAGCGGTCAAACGCTAGCGATGTGGGATAAGTGAAATGGCCGCTGAAGTCGATGTCTTCAATCGCAAGCGTTCCGTTTCGCCTCAAGCATTCATAAAAACTACTGACAACCTCTTTGGGGTTTCGGAGATGAGTTAGCAGAAAACGGGCATAGACCACATCAAACTCGCTCTGCGAGCAAGCCTCGCGAATGTCGGCGGTGAGATATTCAACGTTCGTGATGCCTTGTTCGCGCGCTTCTTGTCGCACGATCTCCAGTTTTGCCTCATCGCGATCAATTCCGGTCGCTTTGCCAGTAGGCGCAACTCGGCGGGCCAACTCAAGCGTCATATCACCACCGCCGCAACCGGCATCGAGACACCGAAGCCCATCGCGCAGTTCCAAACGATCCAGAAGACGCGCAGAACTCTCGTGCATAACGCGCGACAGTATGCGGAGTCGTTCGCGTCCTTCGATGCCGCCTCGAATCGCGTAACTTTGGGGGTTTGTCATAGGCGATTAACGGTTTGGTTGGTGCTCTTCAGCTGTCCTACTTGAGATGGTTTGGTCGGTGAAGTCTGATTGTTTCCTGGTCCGTAATAGAACTGTCTGGTGCTTGTTTCAACGCAGCGGGATTGGCGGCTCTAATTGAAACTGGATCGGAGTCGGCTCGGTTCAATCCGGGAGTTTGATCTTCTACATCCAAAGCGCGCGCTATGCGATGCGCCTTGCGACTGGTGAAGATAAAGAAAATCATCATCAGAATGAGCACGAGGGCGGCGCTTTGAATATTCGAGAACCCAATGCGGCCGCCGCTGAAGATGGTGGCCAGAGCAACTGCGATCAAGAAGACTGCAAGACCCATTCGAATTCGATGAGGCGTGAGACGCTGTTCGCCTTCCGACATTTTCATAGCAGCTTCGACACGTCCCTCTAATGCCAGGCGCACGGCGGCCAGGGATTGGCCACAGCTGCGGCAGTATTTCTTATCAGCGTCGTTGTCGGAACCGCATTGAGGACAGAACATGGCTCGTTGGGATGCCCACAAAGGTCAGGAACTGGGGCGTAGCTTAGCATTGACGAAGGGTTCGTGTAACGATCTACCCAATCTAAGTCTATCGAGGCGCCGAGAACACTGCTCTCAGCAACAGAGGCAGATTAGCCAGCAGGATCGTAAGCCACGCTATCTTTCGACCACGATCCTCAGCCAGGTAAAAGATCCGGCCGGGAAAATAGACCAGCAACGCCAAAACTCCAATCACGATGAAGCGTCCGAGAATGTCTGTAAAACTACCGGGCCGACCTAACGGTGTACTCAACGTTTGCTGCCAGAACGACTCGGCAGTTGTCAGATTGTTCCAAAGAATCTGAAGGCAGATGACATTCAGAAACATGCAGATGTCGCCGAGCACTGCCGCTTGACGCGTTGTTAGAAATTTCCAACGGGGCGGTTTCTTCGGTCGTACAAAGTAGCGATAGATCAAGACGGTGTTCAGAATCGACCACAAGAAACCCAAAAGGATCAGAGCTGTTCCGATTTCCCCGCCCTCGCCTGGTTCGAAGATTACTTCGGTTGTGAGGATTATAATGGCAGTGGATGAAACCAAGAGCATCATTACCAAATAGAAAAACATGAACCCACCAAGCACGCAGCCCGCGGGGGAATTCGTATCAAATTTGGATTCCTGATGAAACGACCAGCGCTTTAGAACGGGGCCCAGCGGCTGTAATAAGAATAGGCCTGCGAAGTAGAGACCGATCAACGCTTTTGCTGGAACATCTGTCTCAGCGTCGTTGACGAGATTCTTCGTCAGACGTGTCAACACAATCATTAGGGTGAGGTTCAGGAAGAAAACGACCAGGTCGAGAAGTATCCCGCGGTTTTCAGGCTCAAGAAGTTTTTGGAAGTCCAGTTTTGTCAGGCCACGCATGTCGGGTATTTATGTTGTCGGTGAGCGGCTGAGTAACTCAAGCTCCGAGAAGTTGTTCAAGCGATGTCCGATATGCTTCAGAGCCTCTTGCAAAATTAGCATCAACGTTCGCCTCTTCCCCACTACCATCCCTGAAATCAGTGAACGTTGAAAGAGCCAACGAATGTCCGATACGCTTCAGCTTGTCGTCGAGCAACCGAATAAGCCAAGCTCCCAGAAATTGCTCAGCGAATGTCCGACATGCTTCAGCTTGTCGTCAATGCTCCAACACTCAACTCCAAAAGAGAACTGATAGACGCTGGAGAGTCTCCAGTTCTTACCGGGTTGAGAGTAGGGAACGTTGACGACAAGCTGAAGCGTATCGGACATTCGTTGAGCGCTTGGAACCTTGAGTACTTCTTGTAGTGTTGAGTGTAGGTAACGTCACCGACAAGCTGAAGCATATCGGACATTTGGTTAATTAGTTTCTGGGAGCTTGAATCTGCCCGCAGAGACGACAAATTAAAGAGTATCGGACATGAGTGTATCGAACTTAAGATGCTTTTTTATCAGCGCCGCAGTTTCATCAAGGTTTTTGCGCGATGGTTGCTTACCGTAGTCTGCGGGCAAGACCAAACGGAAACCATCTTTCTTGAAACGAGGAAATATATGCAGGTGTACGTGGAACACTTCCTGACCCGCAGCTTCACCATCCGCCACAAAGAAATTTACACCCTCGCATTTCAGACCACTTTTACGGAGAGCCGCATTGACGCGTTGGGCCAGGACAAAGATGCGCGCGCTCTCTGCCTCAGTTAATCCGGTTACTTCAGCTGTATGCCGGTTGGGTACGACCAATACGTGACCGCGATTCACCGGGTTGATATCCATGAATGCAGAACACAGTTCGTCCCGGTGAACCATGCTGACTTCGAGTTCACCTGCAAGGAGTTTGCAGATTACACATTCAGCGGGTTGGTCCATTCAGTCTACAAGCGCGCTCGCTTCATGATCAGATGACGCTCCTGGGCGGATGTAGGAACGCGACCTGAGAGTCGGGTGCTGCGTTGAGACCCGCGTACTGAGCGCCGTCCGGCGTAAGCGTCACCCAGTCGCTTCCCTCTTTAGTATAACGAGTAAGTAATCGCCACCTTTTCTCCAGATCTTCAAAGGCTCGCACGAGATCAGCATTACTGAACTCGCTAGTGCTGTCGAAAACTTCTTTCGCAAGGAGACGTGATGATCTTCTCTCGCGAAAAACCTCGAAGATATATTGCTCGATCGCTTGTAACCTTCTTTTTTCCATTTCTAAGACACATCAACTTTCATAATCTCGCACGCAAAGACGTGAAAACAAGTTGGGGATTAGATAGGTGTTTCGGATTGCCGGCTATCATAAACGCGTCGCATTCGACACAGAGTCTTGGCGCAGATTTGTTTGAAAAAAAGTGCTTAGTTGCAATGTATGGACGCGATTCTACCGGAGGCGCTTTTCGACATAGTCGTAGAAGTCCCTCACGCGGGTAAGTTTTCTCGCGTCGTCATCGGGGATAGTGATGTCGAATCCCTCTTCAACGCGCAATATCATTTCCACAAAGTCGAGTTCATCGCCCTTTAGGTCTTCGAACAGCCGAGCGTCGGGTCTGATTCCATTTCGATCGACCCCAAACTGGTCGACAAACATCTCGTTGAGTTTCTCTTCGACTTTCGTGCGCAACGCGTCTTTTTCGACGGATGGTCGTGGCGTTGCATTCGGCTGCTTTATTTCAGAGATCTGTGAACTGCGCGAACAAGCAGCCAAAAAGACGGAGGTCATCAGCGTGGCGCGGATGATCGAATTGGTTCGCATAGGTGGTCCGATGGTTTCAAATGAAGCTATAAGGTAGCACGCGATTTTAGCAACAATTTGATCGAGTTAGTCTAGTGTGCAGCCGGAACGGACCCTAAATCCTTACGCGTTCTCCACAGTTAGGCTAGAATAGCCGGGACCCAGCAATTTTACCCTCTCCTACGCAGTCAACCGAACGACTGCGTTTTTAGCATGGTTCGGCGAGTAAGAACTACCTGGACGGAAAATCGTATTGGGCTTTATGGCTGATGCTGGTGATTCAAAACCGCTAACCCAGAATCCGCAGGATAAAGAGCGGCGCTCAGAAGCACTACCTGAGCGTTTGCTCCGACGAATCCTCGAGAGTATGGGCGACGTTGTGGACCGGAAGTTTGGTCGCACGATTGAGCCAAAGAGCGGTCTGACTACCTCAAAACTAGTAGAGCGGATGAAGCGTTTGATTGATGAACGCGTGCGAGATGAGGGCAAAGGCAAAATAGCGCCGCATCACCTGGTCCTTAAGGTCGAATGGGGTACGCACTCCGAAGCTCCACCTGAACTCATCAATGATCTGAAAAACGAAATCCTTGCGGCCGCAGTGGATCATATTAATGACCACCGGTATCGCACGCTTGCGCCTGTAACTGTGGATGCCGAAGTCGACATTTTCACAAGCGGCATCTCTGTCGATCCGAATTTCGGTGAGTTTGAAGATCAACTGCGGCAGGAGGATCTCGAGAAGCGAGCCAAGGCCGCTACCACAATCACACCGGCCTATGCAGCGCCGCCGATGCCTGACATCGAGGTGACGGCTCGAATAAGTTTTCGTGACACGATGCGGGAGCAACCTCTTGTTTTTAAACCCGGCGGTCGGCGACTTAATGTGGGACGCGCCTCTGACAACGAACTGACCTTAAATGATGCGAGCGTTTCGAAGATCCACGCAGCATTGCTGATGACCTCCGAAGGCACGATTCTTGTTGCAGACACTGGATCGACCAATGGAACGTATATCAACGGACGGCGCATTGCCTACGGAGAATCT
>DATJKB010000102.1:0-4635 GCA_035491875.1 Pyrinomonadaceae bacterium
GCGCGACTTCGCGCCGCGCATGCACTGGATCTCGCAGGGAAAAGGCGCGAAGCGTTAGACGAGTATCGTGCTGTTTTGACTGCGCCGGATATTTACAATTCACACGACCTGGCAAAGCGTGGCTTGCGCGAACCTTACAAACTCAAATAACTGGTGTTTCAGACAGGATTTCAGAATTACAGGATTCAAATACCCAATTTTGACAGCGTCCACAGGCTTTAAGGTTTACACGCAGGGTAAACCGCTCATAGGCCTGAGCCCATCTGGCACTTGGGTGACGCGTCTCCATGAAGTTGCGCCGTGGCGAATAGTGACGACAAGCTGAACACGTATTGGACATTCGTTGAGTGGTTCCTTGAAACCTGAATTAGTGCAACCTGACGACAAACTAGTGTGTCGGACATGCGTTGAAGCATATCAGACGTTGGGCCTCCGTTTTCGTGTGCTAGGCCTATTTCCTGCGACGAAAATGTCCAACATTCCTTAGTGTTTTCAGAGATCTTCCCGGCACGGTGATTGTTATGTGAACGGCGGTCAGTTGGGAGGAACACATGAACAAACTCTTCCGTCGTTCTTCATTGCTTGGCATTCTTTTGGGAATCGTGGTTGTTGCGACTGGTTCCACGGTTCAGGCGCAGATGCGGCTGCCTGACCTTGGTCGAATTGGCGATCTGGGCCGGATTGGCGACGCCGTAAACGTTCAAGTCAAAGTCGGTGAGATCACCCTTGAGTCGATCGACTTCCGTAACCAGACGGCAAACCTAACCGTCGGCTTCGACGTGGCGAACGGTTTGATTCCCGTCAACCTCAAGGACTTCGACTATCGCCTGCGTTTAGCTGATCGTGACGTGATTGATGGCAGCCACACCGGCACGCTCAAAATTGGCGGCCGGCGTGCATCGCGCGTGAACTTACCGGTCACAGTCCACCTTCGGTCGATTCCGAACATTGTGTGGTCCGCTTTCACTAATCGCGGACGTTTGCGTTACGACCTTGACTCAGCTTTCACCTTGCCATTGTTCGTGACCGAGAAGAGATTTGATCAAAGCTTTTCGGGAGAAGTTCCGTTGCGGTCCCTGGTGGATGCGGCGCAGATTCTGAGGGCGAGAGGAGTTGGTGACGGCCGATCGGCTACCAGCATCCTTGATCGGTTACCTTGGTAAAAAGAGATCTCACTCCAGCAAAAACTTTGGAGTGCGGGGACTTGGCACCGCTTTGGTACTTGCGACATGTTTCAACAAAAGCGCTGACAAGTCCCCGCACTCCAAATCTCACGGAGCAGCCGGCAAACTGTAATCAAACTCATAAGAGTGTTTGCCGTCCGCGATCTTGATAGTCAGCGTGCCTGTAATACCAGTCAATTGATCCGTCCCTGAGTCGGGTACGACACTGATTGTTAGCTGTTGAGTGCCTCGATTCATAATGCCAAGGTGGTGAAGATCAAAACTACCCGTTCGCCCATGCAGTGTGCCCGTCATGCGTTCAATCGCGACATACCCTGCCGATCCTTGGGTCTTAGTCATCGACGTAAGCATCTGGCCCATACTCGTTCCTTCGAAGTCGCCATGGACCTGCTTTGCAATCGTCATTCGGCCCAAACCTTCTGCCGACTTGTCATCCTGCGGCGTAAGTTTAACCTCGAAAGTTCCCGTCGCTCGTTTCGACATCCGAGTCTCCCTCTGCGATACCTGGTTTACGAACCGTTCACTGCTTGCTGCAGAGCCGCTTACCCAAATCACTAACGCCGTTAAGACCAGTATCAGCGCGGGCCCAGGTCTTTTGTGTTTCATTCTTCCAGTCTCCTAAAGCGTTCGGCTAACCGCCGAAGGTTGTGACTACGAGGTGAGTATCCATGTATTCGGTCACTTCTTTTATTTTTCCGTTTTCGATTCGAAAGATGAAACGGTTGACATCTTTCCCTCCAAGACTTTTTGTTTAAGAAGCATCATAACGGACAACCTAATCTCACCCAAAGATCTCTGAACAGGAACAGGTCCCTCTCCCCGGCTGCTCGATCAAAAGCAATTACTAAACATCGTTTCTCGTTCAGCTTGTGACAGTCAACTTCGTGTAATAGGAAGTCTCATAACGACTCGGTCCGAAGTTAACCTGCTAACGATTGCTAAGGTGAGCCGATTTTGTTTACGAGGCACCCGATTAAGCTACGAAACAAAGTCTGCATGAGTCAGACTCAAACTCTAGGAGGAACTACTGTGGCTAAGACTATCCTGCCGGTACTGGTCATCGTTGCATGCGCTTCGGTGGCGGTAGCGCAAAACGACTACAAGAAATGGGAATTCTTTGGCGGCTATTCGCACAACCGGGTCGACACTGGGATAGGCGACAACGATCCGGATTTAGGAGACATCATCGATGAGCGCGAGGGTTTTCATGGGTTCAACGCGTCGGTTACCCGTAATATCTCGCGTTACTTTGGGCTGAAGTTTGATGTCTCGGGCCACTACAAAAGCCGGACGGTTCCATTTGGGACAATCACGAACGCTGTAGACATCAACTCTAGTTTCTACAACTTTCTCGGCGGCGTTCAAATCAAAGACAACGCGACAGAGGGAACCTTTAAGCCGTTCGCACATGCGCTTATCGGCGCGGCGCATGGCCGCAATCGCGTCAACTTCCGCAATGACTTTTGCATTGCGATCGTCCCTAGTCCGTGTCCTGTAGACTTCACTGATTCAGATACAGGACTCGCAGGCGCATTGGGCGGCGGCATTGATATTCGTGCCACGAACCGGCTCGATATCAGGGTTATTCAGGTTGACTACAACCCGATGCATTTTAACGAACAAACGCTGCACAACTTCCGTGTTGGAGTGGGAGTGGTATTTCACTGAGGGGGGACCCGTACCAGGAGCAGCAATCAGGAGCACCAACGAGCCAGTCTCTTGCGCCTGTTCGCGTCTTTGGTCTTTGAACTCACCAAAGACCAAAGACCAAAGACCAAAGACCAAAGATCACTTATCTGCCGCTGGTCGAATCAATGAATGTTTCGATCCGCGCTTTGATCTGATCACGAATCGTTCGGAAGGCGCTTAGCTTTGTGGCCTCATCGCCTTCAACTTGTGCGGGGTCCGCAAAGCTCCAATGGATGCGCTTGGCATGTCCAGGAAAGACGGGGCAGCGCTCGTTCGCGTTGTCGCACACTGTAATCACGTAATCGAAGTTGTCAGCGACAAACCGGTCGACATCTTTGGAGAAGTGTTGTGAGATGTCGATGCCAATCTCCTTCATCACCTCGACCGCCTCTGATCGAACTTGCGTGGGACTGACACCGGCGCTCGCCACTTCAAAAGTAGTCCCACCCATCTCGCGCATCAATCCTTCGGCCATCTGACTCCGCGCGGAGTTGCCAGTACAAAGTATTAAGACCTTGTTCTTGTTACTCATGGTGGCTCGTTCTCTCTTTCGGTAACAACCAGCGGCAAAGAACCGTAGCGGCCAAGGCGCCTGCCAGTTGTGCGACAACGAATGCTGGTACATTCAACGGCCGAACGCCGACAAACGTATCACTGACGGATCGCGCCAATGTGACAGCAGGGTTAGCAAACGAAGTTGAAGCCGTGAACCAGTAGGCACCGGTGATGTAACCGGCAACTGCCAGCGGAATCGCTGGCGGACGAAGTCTTGCACACGAAAGGATCACCATCACCAGGCCGAAGGTAGCCACAGCTTCTGAAAAGATTTGAGCTGAACCACTTCTATCGTGAAGCGATACGAAAAACAGCGGTAGCCCAAACATAATGTGCGCAGTCGCTACGCCGAGAAAGCTTCCGCCGATCTGAGCTGCGATGTAAAACGGAACTTCACGCAGCTGAGTGTCTTGTTGTACCGCGCTTGCCAACGTTACGACAGGGTTGAAGTGCGCTCCTGAGATTGGTCCAAAGGTCACTATCAAAGCGCCCAGCACTGCGCCTGTAGCAATCGAATTTGCCAGCAGAGCCAGTGCGACGTTACCCGCCGCCAACCGTTCACCCATAATTCCTGAACCAACGATGGCGGCGAGTAACAGCGCCGTTCCAAGTGCTTCAGCAGCAACTCGCTTCGGTAGCGTGAGCTTCACGTTTGTCTCCGACGGGCAAGGGACTGCAGCAACCTCCCGCTTCGGTGTTGGCGGTTTCTCTCAGAGCGGGCTGGTTCTTATCGACGTCGACACCGCATTCACAAGGTGCCGTTTCCGCGAGATTATCCTGGAGTACAACAAACACTTCCCACTCATAGCCATCCGGATCACGAACCCACGTTTTGTCTTGAACGGCATAACAACAACTGGTCTGCATCTCATCGCGAGTCAGCAATCCAGCAGTCATCCACTTCTCTCGTATAGCCAACACATCCTCAGTGGCACTTACCTGTATCCCAAGGTGCGACAGCGCGCCGTTCGTAGTTACCGGGTGTTGGTTTAGGGTCAAATTCAGTGGAGGATTTTGAACGTCGAACTTGGCGTATCCGATTCGTACCTTGCTCGGTTCAATTCCTAACATCTTTCGATAAAACTCGATACTTTGCTCTACATCGCGAACATTCAAAGCCAGGTGTGCTTTCAAAGCCCGCACATTGTACTCAGACATAACTCTTCTCCTTATTTTCTGCAGCTCAGCCAGCTGGCCGGATTGGACC
>DATJKB010000103.1:0-7119 GCA_035491875.1 Pyrinomonadaceae bacterium
CGGTTGGCCCGGTATAGTTGGCCGCGCGCCAACAGGGCGGGGTTGTGCGTAAGGACTGGGATGTCCTCCGGAAGATGAGCCTGGTTTGGCGCCTGTGTTGAGACCAGATCCACGATCGATTAGCTCGCGAAGCTCATCAACGTTTGAAGAGCGTTGCAATGCAGTATCAAGACTGATCTGGCGTTTGTGATAGAGCGTGGCCAATGCCTGATTGAACGTCTGCATTCCGTACTTGTCCTGGCCAGTCTGCATCATTGAGTAGATCTGGTGGACTTTATCTTCACGAATCAGGTTGCGAATAGCGTTATTGGGAATGAGGATCTCAAGCGCCATAGCCCGTCCTTTTCCTTCAGACCGCGGAAGAAGCGCCTGGCACAAAATCCCTTCAAGCACTAAAGAGAGTTGCGCGCGGACCTGCGCCTGCTGATCAGACGGGAAGACGTCGATGATACGATTGATTGTCGATGCCGCTGAGTTTGTGTGCAGCGTTGCCAGCGTCAAGTGACCGGTTTCTGCAATTCGCAGTGCTGATTCGATCGTCTCGAGGTCGCGCATTTCGCCTACGAGCACGATGTCAGGGTCTTGACGTAAAGCAGTTCTCAATGCAGCCCCGAAACCATGCGTGTCGGCATTTACTTCGCGCTGGTTCACCAAACAATTCTTGTGGTTGTGCAGGAATTCGATCGGGTCTTCGATTGTCAGAATGTGCTCGTGACGATCGCGATTGATCTTGTCGATCATCGCCGCCAACGTCGTTGACTTTCCTGATCCTGTTGGACCAGTGACGAGGATCAAACCTCTGGGCTTGTCACAGATTTGCTTTACAACCGCTGGCAGTCCGAGTTCCTCAAATGCCCTGATCTCGTAGGGAATGGCGCGAAAAACAGCGCCTACTGCACCACGTTGATTGAAGAGATTGGCGCGAAAGCGCGACAAGCCTTTCACACCAAACGAGAAGTCGAGTTCTAGACTCTCTTCAAAGCGATGTTTCTGTGCATCCGTCAACACAGAATAAGCAAGTTGCTTCGTGTCGGCTGAAGTCAGAACACGATACGACTCTAACGGTCGCAGATGTCCATCGACACGAACTTGCGGCGGTGACCCCGTAGTAATGTGGAGGTCGGAACCGCCGAGTTCTGACAGTCGACGTAGCAACTCTGACAGGGAGATTTGGGGAACGTTCTCATTCAATCTCATGTTTGTAACTTCTCCTGGTAAATGAGTCGGAGAACAGCGAACTATTCTTTCTCTTCTTGAGCGGAGGTGGCGCGCAGCGTTCCGATAAAACGCTCAGCCTCTTTGCCCATGCGGTCTGTGTGCTCAATGGGAGAATCGGTGGTCAGGCTGTAAATCCTTCCGCCCGACTCGGTGAAATAGAACGTCCACGCTTTTTCGCCGGTCTGACCGTTTCGCGGAGTCCGGGCCGTAACCACAAACACGCGGCCGCCGTTGATTTCACGAACGTAGTCGTTAGTTACCCAACCACCGGCTGTCACCATGCGGTCGATCACGATGCGTCGCAAATCCGTAAAGTTAACGCCGGCGAGAAGCTTGGCTTCCTCACGTGCGGTTAAGAACGCCGGGTTCGGACGGCTAAGCGCAACCACCGAAATGCTCAGCTCACCCGGAAGTGGACTGACCGGATTCTTCGGACGAAGTCGCGTCTCATTGAGCGGACGAGCTTCAGCGACTGCCTTGGGCGTGACGGGCGTACTCACAACCACCGGCGCGTTTATCAGCATTGGCGTTGGACTAATTGACGTTACCACTGTTGCCGTTGGAGAAGCCGCATGTGACCGTGTGGTGTTCA
This sequence comes from Pyrinomonadaceae bacterium, assembly GCA_035491875.1. GTDB lineage: Bacteria > Acidobacteriota > Blastocatellia > Pyrinomonadales > Pyrinomonadaceae > PSRF01. The sequence goes on from DATJKB010000103.1 coordinate 1,811, forward strand.
GTTTGGCAACACTGACTGTGGAAGCGCTGACTGTCGGTGTAGTAGCTGTCGGCACAGGCACCGATGGCGCAGTGGCAGCCGTTACTGTCGGCGCGCTGACTGGCGCTGCGTTCTTCACGGCGTTGGTTGCAACTTGCGGAGTCTGCGGAGCGACGGCAACAAAGTTGCCGAGATTGAGATTCGCCGGCAGGTTCATCAGCGCGTTGCGGTGGGCCAGTTCCATTGCCGCAGCACGCTTCTTTCGAAGACGCGCGCGATAACGCCGCCACCATGTCCGCGAGCGATAGCGATGATGCTTGCGCGCTCCAATCTGATAACTCTGTCTTACGCCATGAGCGTTTGAATCCACAAACGGCAATATGATCCCGACTGACAGCAGGAGCAGCAGCGAGATCGCAATGGTTCTCTTCAACATAGGGTTTCTCCTCAACTAGGCAACCGTTTCGCGGACAACTTCTTCGATCGTGGTCACGCCCTGGCGAATCTTGTGTAAGCCCGATTCGCGCAGCGAGATCATTCCGTCGTCGATCGCCTTCTTTCTTAGCTCGAGCGCAGAAGCACCAATCAAGATCAATTCACGAATCTCGTCAGTTACTTCCAATACTTCATAGAGACCAATTCGCCCCTTGTAACCCGTGTTATTGCACGTCGAACAACCCTTACCTTTGTACGTTTTGAGTTTCTTGGCTTCCTCTGCGGTGAAACCGACTTCGATCATCGCTTCCGGCGGTGTCGGGTGATCCTGCTTGCAGTCTTTGCAGATTCGGCGAATGAGTCGTTGTGCCTGAATGAGGTTTACGCTGGTGGCAACGAGAAAGGGCTCGATGCCCATGTTCATGAGCCGTGAGATTGTGGATGGCGCGTCGTTGGTGTGAAGTGTTGAGAGTACAAGGTGACCGGTGAGTGCGGCCTTGATGGCAATCTCCGCTGTTTCAAAGTCACGGATTTCGCCGACGAGAATGATGTTCGGGTCCTGCCGCAGGAAGGAGCGCAGGGCCGCCGCGAAATTCAAGCCAATCTGTTCTTTCATCTGCACCTGATTGACGCCAACGAGATTGAACTCAACCGGATCTTCGGCGGTCATGATGTTCGTCTCGATCGTGTTGAGCGACTGGAGCGCAGAGTAGAGAGTGTTTGTCTTACCGCTTCCGGTTGGACCAGTCACCAGGACCATTCCGTACGGCTTTGAGATGTTACGTTGAAACTTCGTGAGCGACTCTGGTTCAAACCCGAGCTTGGTCATATCCAGCATCAGGTTTTCTTTGTCGAGTAGACGAAGCACCACTTTTTCTCCGAAGAGAGTGGGGAGAGTTGAAACGCGAAAGTCGAGTTCGCGGGAACGCGAATCGACCTTAACTTTGATCTTGATGCGGCCGTCCTGAGGCAAACGTTTCTCGGAGATGTCGAGCTTCGACATGATCTTGACGCGCGAGATCAAAGCGTCGCGAAGCTTGAGCGGGGGATGCATGATGTCGTAGAGCACGCCGTCAATCCGGAACCGGATACGTAATTCCTTTTCGTAAGGCTCGACGTGAATATCCGAAGCGCCGCGTCGTAGCGCATCGACGAGCAGAACGTTTACAAGCCTGACTACAGGAGCGTCTTCGCTGAGTCGCGACAAGGTGGTGAGGTCGATCTCTTCATTGTCTTCGACGACCTCAAGTTCAGCGTGACCGCTTGCGTCGAAGTCGATCGTATCGAGACCTACGAGGTCGGCGTGCGTAATGCCGCCGTTGGCGCTTTTACTTGCGCCTTCGTAGACCACTTCGTCGGAAAGCGTTGAGAGTTCGATCTCTTTAGTCGAACCGTAATACTTGGCAATCGCCTCTTGAATACTTGCCTCGGCCACCACCACTGGTTCGACGTTCAAGCCCGTCATGAACTTGACGTCGTCCATCGCGAACACGTTAGTCGGATCCACCATGGCGAGGGTCAGGGTGGCCCCCACACGAGAGAGCGGAAGCACTGAATACTTCTGCGCTACCTCCTGCGGAATCAGTCGAAGAACGGTTTCGTCGATGTGGAAGAGGTCGAGATTGACGGAGGGAATACCGTATTGCCGGGACAGGACGGCAGTGATCATATCGTCACTGACGAGCCCCAGCTTCACGAGATTGAAGCCGAGACGTCCGCCGTGTTCCCGTTGATAATCGAGTGCCTCGCGCAAGTGCTGAGGGCTTATCAGATTCTCGCGTACTAAGATTTCGCCTAATTTGGCTGACATTTGGAGGTCAAAAAATTCGCCGGATTTTCCCCTTGGTCTGGGGTGGGAGCTGACTGTGGATACTTCGAGGTAGCCTTGAGACTCAATCAACGATGACGCACAACATCGTTGCCCATGCATAGTACAGTTTCAACAGACGGAGTGTCAATAATAGAGTTTCCAGCGAAAATGGGCGGAATACTCACAAAAAAGGCGTTTCTGTGGTGAGATGCTGGACACTAAAAAGGCCGCAATCGACAGTCTGTGATTGCGGCCTTGGGTTTGGTAACCCCGAAGGATTGGTTATGGTCGCTTCTTGCGTGGTGGAGTCTTCTCAGGGACGATTTTTTCTGTGTTCTTAAGGTTGGCGAGAATGTCTTTGGCCGGCCCCTTCATCATGTGGGAATCAGGAGCGACATCCACGAAGTGCTGGATGTAATTGGCTGCTTCCTGGAATTTCGCTTGATCGTTGGTGGAATACAGAGCCAATCCGGCACCAAGATTCGCGTCTGGATTGTCTGGCTGGGCGGCCAGAATTGTTTTGAACTCTGCAAGTGCTTTATCGCCGGCACCGGCGTCCAATAGCGTCTGGGCGACGTCGAGTTGGGCTTTTGCTTTCTTCGCCGCGTCCGGTTCGAGGGCAATGTAGTCTCGAAAGGCCGCCACTGCGTCATCGGCTTTTGTCGGGTCGGCCTTTGTGACGAGCAGTCTCATCGTCTCGGCATTAGTCGCCACGGCTGCGTATTTGTTCATGTTGTAGCGCTGAAGCTCTGCGGGATCAGTTGGCGCGGTGACCGCTTTAATTATTTGGACGGCCTTGCTGGAAGCCTCGGCGGCGGCACGGAAATCATTCTTGGCGGTTTCGTACTCGGCGCTCTTTGCCGCATCGTCCATGTTCTTTGCTCGAATTGCCTGGTTGAAGCGTTCGATCGCGCGGGCTTTCAGAGCCGTAGCTTTATTCGTTAATAACGCTGGTTGCTCCGCATCGGCCGCCAAACCTTGATCGTACTGACTGACCGCCTCGGTGTACTTCTGCATCGCTTCGGCGGAGTTGTTGTTCTTAGAAGCCAACGAACCTGCGGACAACGCATCATTGCCGGCTTTGAAAGTGCGATTGATAACTTCGTTGGATTCCGTGATCTTTTTATTCTTATCCTCGATCTCCTTGTTCTTGCGAATAAGCTCTTCGCGTTTTGCTCGATCCTCCGCCGACTCACCGCTGTTTCCAGACTTTGAACCGGCTGCAGCACCGCTGCTTGCCGGCGCAGACTTCAGTTCTTCGATGGTTGGTCTACGTCCGTCTCCAGGAGTTACGGTTATGTCTGCCATAACTCCTCTACCGACCTTAAACTTCGAGAGCCAGTTTGCTGTCGCGGTCGGATGGCTGGCGACTATCGTGTACTCTCCGACGAACGGTAGTCCGGCAAAGACAAACTCGCCCTTCTTGCTTGTCTTGGTGTGATAATCACCCTTCACGTCAGTGCGAAAGACATCGATCTGCGCATCTGCGAGGGGCACCTTGTTGCCGTCCGCCTGCTGCATAAACACGTGGCCGCGAAGTTCTCCAACTTGGGCACTTGCCGTAATGACGGCGAATGCCAGTACCAGGGACGCGGCAATGGTTCCACAAATGTATCTACGAATCATCTCTAGTTACCCTCCGGTGGTATGTCAGCGCTCGGCACTGAACAGGAGCCTGTAGGATGCACCAATAGTTTTTCCGGTTGTAATTAAGTGAAAGAAGCAAGCCTAAACTTAATAAGCGGAACGACTACTGTCAAGCCGATAACGGATGGGATCTTCAATGCCGGCTTCACGAAATGCTCTCAATCTCAAAGCGCACGAATCGCAACTTCCGCAGGCGATTTCCGACTCTTTGTAGCAAGACCAAGTAAGTTTCAGCGGCGCAGCTAGTTGCTGCCCGATTTTGACTATTTCGGCTTTCTTCATCGCGATGACCGGCGTGCGAATCTGAATGTTTGTTTCGGGTTTGGTGCCAAGATCGACGGTCTGTTGAAAAGCGTCATAAAACTCTGGCCGGCAGTCTGGATAACCCGAAGAATCTTCGGCCACGGCGCCGATGTAGATTGAATTTGCTCCTAACACTTCAGCCCAGCTGGTGGCGGCAGCGAGCAGATGGGCATTTCGAAAAGGGACGTAGCTGGTTGGAATCTGCAGATTGTGGAGGTCGGCGTCAGTTACTGGCAGGCGATTGTCAGTTAGTGACGATCCGCCAATCTTGCCCAGATGTTCTAAAGATATGACGAGACGATCTTTCACGCCGTAGTGATCGGCGATTTCTTCGAACGATCGACGTTCGCGCTCTTCTGTTAGTTGACCGTACGACGCATGCAAGAACGCGAGTGAGTCGTTCTCGTGATCGGCGATCGCAGCCGTGACACATGAATCCATGCCTCCCGAAACCAAACAAACAGCAACTCGTCGATTGTCTTCTTCGACGAGTTGAGGCGCTTCAGCAGTTTCGTTCGAACCACCCATCAAACACCTCTGACGTCAGGACCCCAAATGTATTTGTGCAGTTGTAGCTGCATGCGGATATTCAAGCCACTTGCCGAGACCCAATCGGCGAGTGTTTTGAGATCGATCTGTTCCCACGCCGGCGAGATGAGAATAGCTTTCGCCGTAGTCTGTAAGTCGTATTTTTGAATCACTGTTTGAGCGTAATCCCAATCCCCGCGATCCGCGATGACAAATTTCACTTCATCTTTATCAGCACGCAAGTGTTCGAGATTGGGCCAATGATTACGAGGCTCTTCACCTGATGCGGGACACTTCACATCCAAAATAACTTTCGCTCGTTCATCGACGTCAGCAGTGGAAACGTAGCCTCCAGTTTCGACTAACACTTCAAAGCCTTCATCACACAATTGTCTTATTAGATCGAATGCTTTTCGCTGTGCTAATGGTTCACCGCCAGTAATCTCAACAAGCCGGCACTCAAAGGCACGAACTCGCGCGACAATGTCCTCAAGCGAATAATGATCGCCGCCAGTGAACGTGTATTCACTGTCGCACCAGACACACCGCATCGGACAGCCGGTTAGTCGGACGAACGTACACGGACGACCGGCGTGGGTCGACTCGC
>DATJKB010000104.1:0-6311 GCA_035491875.1 Pyrinomonadaceae bacterium
CCAGGGTTCGGCTAAAGCGCCGACCGGTCGGCGCACTCCAAAGTAAGAGCCAGTCACCGCAGGAGCAGTCGAATGAAATCACGCCATCTTTATTTGCCACTCATGTTGACACTAACGGCTACCGTTGTGGCTCAGCAGCCATCTGAACAAACCACTGCCACCAACACTGCTCAACCCGCACCGGCAATTCAACCCGCAAACGATTCGCTGTATCGCATCGGACCCGGCGATGTGTTGGATATTCGCGTCTATAACAAGCCGCAGCTCGCGCGCGACGCAGTTCGCGTTGAAGGAAGTGGCATGATTCGAATGCCGCTAATTGAAGCGGACATCCAGGCGGCGTGCAGAACGGAAAGTGAGTTGGCGAAAGATATATCTACTCGTTATGCAAAATACTACAAAAACTTGCACGTCGATGTGTTCATCAAGGAATACCACTCAAAGCAAGTGGCAATCATCGGAGCGGTAAATGATCAGAGCCGCTTTGAACTGCAACGCCGCGTGCGTTTGCTTGAGTTATTGACATATGCGAAAGGCCCTTCGCCAAAAGCGGGGCAGACGATCAATATCGTCCATGGGCAGGCGTCCTCGCTCTGTCAGGCGTCTGAAGCTGAGGATCTCAACAAAACGTTTTCCAGTTACCGCTTGAGCGACACGTTACGAGGTGATCCAAATGCCAATCCTTATCTTGAAGCAGGCGATATCGTCACCCTCCCGGAGGCTGATCAGGTCTATGTTGTCGGCAATGTGTTCACGCCGATAACGATTGCGTTGAAAGAGCCGGTTACGTTGTCTAACGCGATAGCGATGGCGGGAGGTCTGAAGCAAGACACGAAGAAAGACAAGATTCGGATTGTGCGACAAGAGCCCGGTTCGACGACGAAAACAGAGATCATCGTCGACTTGTCCGCGATCGAAAAGCGCCGCGCAGAGGATCCTATCTTAGCCGCCAACGACATCATCGACGTGCCAACGTCAGCAGGGAAGAGTTTTCTACGCAGCCTTTTCCAGGGCGTCGTCCCGGGAGTCGGTCAGCTGCCGGTAAGAGTAATTCCTTAATGGCATCGATACTTGAACAGTCACAGCCGGTGGGCGTTTCGCATGACGCGGAAGCCGCACAGGTTTTCCGCATCGAGCCTGCTAAAGGTTGGACCGCGGTCGGTTTTCGAGAGCTCTGGCAGTATCGCGAGCTTCTGTATTTCCTCATCTGGCGCGACGTAAAAGTCAGATACAAACAGACGGCGCTGGGAGCCGCGTGGGCGATCATTCAACCACTCTTCATGATGATTGTGTTTAGCCTTTTCTTCGGAAGGCTCGCTCGCGTTCCATCTGATGGAATCCCTTACCCGGTGTTTAGTTTTTGCGCGTTATTGCCGTGGCAGTTGTTCGCTCATGCTCTTACGGAGTCGAGCAACAGCCTTGTCGGTAATCAGAATTTGATTACGAAGGTTTACTTTCCGCGGCTTGTGATTCCGCTGGCGGCAGTGCTCGGCGGTGTAATCGACTTCCTGATCGCGTTCGCAATTTTGCTGCTGCTGATGTTGTATTACGGCATTGTCCCCGGATGGGCCATCTTGACTCTTCCCGCGTTTCTGTTGCTGGCAATCGCAACTGCGCTCGGCGTTGGACTATGGCTGTCGGCATTGAACGTTCAGTATCGAGATGTTCGTTACACGATTAATTTTCTCGTTCAATTCTGGTTGTTTGCGACGCCGGTCGCTTATCCTAGTTCGTTAATCCCAGAGAAATGGCGCGTCTTTTACGGTTTGAATCCGATGGCCGGGGTAGTTGAAGGCTTTCGTTGGGCGCTGTTAGGAAAATCAGAGCCGCCTGGAATGATGTTGTGGGTTTCGGTAGCTGTGGTTGTGCTGTTACTGCTTGGCGGTCTCTATTACTTCCGGCGGATGGAACAGGAGTTTGCAGATGTCGTCTGATATCGCGATTCGCTGCGAAGGGTTGAGTAAGCGATATCGAATCGGGAAAACGGACAGTTATCGTACGTTGCGCGATGTGATTGCCGACGCTGCAGCCGCGCCGTTTCGCCGGCTTCGTAGGACCGTTTCCTCAAACGGTAATGGAAATCTCGCCGATAGTATTGAACCGACAGCAAATTCGATCTGGGCATTGAATGATGTCTCTTTAGAGATTAATCGTGGAGACGTCGTCGGCATTATTGGCCGCAACGGGGCGGGGAAGAGCACGCTTCTGAAGATCCTTTCGCGGATTACCAAACCCACGCGAGGGCATGCTGATATCAACGGGCGAGTTGGTTCACTGCTTGAAGTGGGAACTGGCTTTCACCCCGAACTTACAGGTCGGGAAAATATCTACCTTAACGGCGCAATACTCGGAATGCACAAGGCCGAGATCGATCGGAAGTTTGACGAGATCGTCGCATTCGCGGAAGTCGAACAGTTCATTGATACACCTGTGAAGCGATATTCGAGCGGCATGTACGTGCGACTAGCCTTCGCCGTGGCCGCGCACATGGAGACGGAGATACTGCTTGTTGATGAAGTGTTGGCCGTGGGCGACGCCCAGTTTCAAAAGAAGTGTTTTTCGAAGATGAGTCAGATCAGGAACCAAGGCAAAACAATTGTCTTGGTTAGCCACAACATGGCAGCGGTCAGAAATATCTGTAACCAGGGATTACACCTCCAGCACGGTCACGCTGTTCTTCAGGCAGAGATCAATCAGGTTGTAGACGCATATCTTGCAGGAACGGAGGAAGCGGCGGAAGGACCGATGGAGGTTGAGACGGAGAACTTTGTGGTGAATGAGGTTTTGATCGAATCATCCAGTTCTCCTATTCTGAAAACCTTCGCGCCGTGTGAGATACGAGTGCGCTTCCAGCCCAAGATCGATGTAGGTGACCCAGGAGTTTACATCGGTTTCCTAACGAAGGAGTTGCATCGTTTGGCCGGGTTAGACTTGAAGGATTTCACGTCATTGCCGCCACTTCGTGCTGGCCAATCCGCAGAGATCGGTTTCAGCCTTGAATCATTGCCTTTTCTCGCGGGCTCGTATCGGGTGGAGGTTCACCTGAAAGACATGTCACGCCCGCTCATCGAGCGTGTTCCCAGGTACTATCGATTCGATGTGGCGGAAACGCCGGTTTATGGTGGACGGCATCTCGATTCCTGGTTTGGCAACGTAGGTTTGACAGCGACTCCGATTGCAAGGGTTTGATGAGAGCCGCGTTAAATAACCTGCTTGTGCAAAGAATATGGCGTTTCACTGGTCCAGGGCCGCGAGCGCACAACGACTATGCGACCCATATTCCGGTTTTAATCGGCCTCGCCAGATTGCGTCCAATAACTTCAGTTCTGGAGTTAGGCGCGGGTCATTACAGCACCAAGATCTTCTTGAATAGAAGAACATTTCCAGATCTCAGGGTCCTCGACTCATACGAGACCGACCAAAATTGGCGGCACGCGATAAGCGACGTCACCAACACCGATTCTCGCGCTTCGTTACACTTCGTTGATGGTTCTATGGCGACGGCATTGAAAGCCATCGATCTTGAGACGTATGACCTCATCTTCGTTGACGACTCAGAATCTGCTGATGAACGAGTGAAAACGATCAAAGCGCTGTGCGCGCGAAGGCCTCAGTCGTCACTCGTTGTAATCCACGACTATGAAGTTCCCGAATACGTTAAAGGTGCACAAGTCTTTCGTTATCGATTTTCGTTCAGAGCCTTCAACCCGGAAACGGGAGTGGTTTGGGAGCGTGGGTCAAGAATACGCGAGACGTTGAAGCGAATAGATCGAGTCACAAAGCGACATGTTCAACAGCTCGAACCGGACGATGTCGACGGTTGGCTTAAGGCGTTTGAATAACCGTATCGGCCTTTTATAAGTTCGTGAAGCAACAGCGAATATTAATAACGGGCGGGCTCGGCACGGTTGGCTCCGGACTTATTGGCGAGCTTCGCAGCCGGGGCCACCACGTTGTCTCTTGTGATCTCGCGCATCAGCCGGATGAGATCGGTTTCAGCTTGCGTACTGATGTCGAAACTCCTCTGTACGCGCGTTGCGACGTGAGTGAGTTTCGTCAACTTGAACGCGTGTTCGAACGCACAGGGCCTTTCGATTATGTCTATCACTGTGCAGCTGAATTTGGTCGGTGGAACGGTGAAGACTTCTACGAAACGTTATGGCGAACGAATGCGATAGGCACGAAAAACGTCATTCGTCTGCAAGAGCGTTTCAAATTTAGATTAATCCACTTCTCTTCGTCGGAAGTCTACGGCGACTGGCCCGAGTTGATGGTCGAAAGCGTCATGGACGAGTACGAGATCAAGCAGCTCAATGATTATGCGATGACGAAGTGGGTTAACGAGATGCAGATACGAAACTCAGCTGCCCAGTACGGCACCGAGAGTGTGGTGGTGCGGCTATTTAATACCTACGGGCCAGGTGAGTATTACAGTCCTTATCGATCAGTGAACTGCCGTTTCCTTTATTGTGCGTTGCATGGACTTCCCTGGACGGTTTTTCGTGGTCATTCGCGAACTTCAACTTACCTGGCAGACACGGTAAGAACGTTGGCGAACATTGCGGACAACTTCAAAGCCGGTGAGACGTACAACATCGGTGGAGTGGACCTGCATAGCATCGAAGAACTATCAGAAGTTGTACTCCAAGTTACAGGAGCAAGTTCGGCCCTCGTAACTCACCGCGAGTCGGAGATACTGACGACAAAGTTCAAACGAGTAGATACTTCAAAGTCGTTACGCGACTTGGACCATAAAAACTCTTATGGTTTAGAAGAAGGAATGCGCCTCACAGCAGAATGGATGCGCCGCGTATACGACCTTCGCTAATGGTTGATGTTGTCGAAAATATCCATTTGAGCGACCGCAAAACCTCACTAAGCTTTTCTGCACAGTTGTTGCCGAAACTTATCTATGTTGGCGACGTACCCGTTGAGGCTTCTTATCACGGGTCCGCATTACTGCACCGGCTTCTGGAAAAATACGCCGCAGCCAGGCTCACGATTGTTGAGACCGGTTCAGAGTCGTTACCAGCGCGACGTCTGCAGGATGCTAAATATTTTTGGCAGCCCATCGCTTCCAGACGCTGGATGAATACGCGATTTCATCCATACGTCGTTGGGTTCTATTCAGCAGCGACCAACCGCTCAGCTCGAAAGATATTGTCATGTGTCGCTGATATTGAGTTCGATTCAGTATTAACCGTTGCTCACGGATTTGGATGGCTGGCTGCTGCTGCCTTGGCAGAGTCGCGGAAGGTGCCGCTCAATTTAATTGTCCACGACGACTGGCCGCGGGTGGCACAAGTTCCCGGAGCCTTGCGAGGTTGGCTCGACGAACGTTTCGGCGAGGTTTACCGCCAATCTCATTCGAGACTTTGCGTCTCTCCTGCCATGCGCGACACATACAAAAGAGATTATGGCGAAACAGGCCAGGTGCTTTACCCGGTGAGAGATCAGCGCTGTTCCGAGTTTAGTGCGCCGCCGTTGCGTTTGAGCAGTAACGACCACCAGTTCACAGTGGCATTCGCTGGAACAATTAATACAGCTGGTTACGTGGAGGCGTTAAAACATCTGAGTGAGGCCTTGAGATCGGTGGATGGGCGCGTCCTTCTCTTTGGCCCATTGAGTCAATCCGAAGCACAAGCGGTCGGACTTAATCTTCCAAACGTAGTTCTCCGGGGTTTGTTGGACTCGGCAGACCTGATTGCGACGCTTCGCGACGAGGCTGACGTTCTTTTTGCGCCGATGTCATACGCGAAAGAAGATCGTCTGAACATGGAAATGGCGTTTCCGAGTAAGTTGGCAGACTATACCGCCGTCGGTCTGCCACTTTTGGTTTACGGTCCTCAATACTCGTCAGTTGTACGTTGGGCTACAGATAATCCGGGCGTCGCTGAAGTCATAACAAACGAGGGCGGCGATCACTTAAGTGACGCTGTGTCTCGATTGCGATCTGCACCTGGGCATCGCGTCGCGTTGGGTACACGAGCGTTGGAAGTTGGTCGTCAATACTTTTCATACGACGTTATTCAAGGTGTTTTTGATAGAGCGTTGGTGCCCACCGTCGTCCAAACACAAATGACATCTGTCGCGGCAAGTTGTTCACCTGGTTGAAGTCCCTTTTGAATCGAACAGCGATTGGCCTATTTCGAGCGATGCCCGTGAAGGCCGCACAACACTTGCTATTCCTTGCTCAAAGTCAGCACGACACACTGGATCGTTGGGGTTACCACATTCGCCCCGTTCATTACCCTTGCCCAACTTCGCGACGATTACTGAAGAAAGCTTAAATCGCTGTCGAGATTATCCTG
>DATJKB010000105.1:0-8206 GCA_035491875.1 Pyrinomonadaceae bacterium
CGCACACGTATGCGAGTCAGATCCTGCCCGATCAACGGCTGCTTCTGCGTCTTTCGACGCTCGGCGGCAGTGCCAGTGGCGACAGCGGCAGCTGGACCGGAGGTGAACAGAGTACCTTTTTCACGGATACTCCCATGACAGTCAACGCACGACACCTCGATCGCAGCTCGCGGTTCGTTGTAGAGATTTCCGTCACCGTGCGAGTCCTGCCGGAAATGGCAATCGACACAATGCATGCCTCGCTCAGCATGAATGTCGTTGAGGTGCACAGCTTTTTTGAACTTCTCCGGATCGTTTGGCGAGACGATGTTGTCTTGTGCGTCGAGCAGGTTTCCTTTTCGATCCCGCTTAAAGACGCGACGGAACAACCAACCGTGTCCGTGCGAGTCAGCGAATTGCGTGTTCGTTAGAAGAGAGTTGAATTCACTCGTGCCGGTCTTCTCGAGAAACTCCCGATCAGACCAGAGTCCACGTAAGCTCGCGCCTTCCGGATTCCGGTCCAACTTCTCTTGCTCTTCGTCCTGACTCGGATTGTGTTGCGTTGCCGGATACATCCGCGCACCATCGGATTCATTGTCCCACCACGTCAAGCCGAGATATGTCGCGACCATGTTCGTTCCGGGATGCATGTGACAGACGATGCACTGCGAAGTGGGAATCTGGCTTGTGAACTGATGCTTGATTGGATGGCCTGGCTCGTTTCTCGGAATATTCGTGTCAGCCGTCTGCGATTGACCGCGGTTGCCACCTATGCTGTATGACGCCGAGTGAGCCGCATCTCGGTCGTTCGCGTAGATGACATGACAGGCGGAACAACCGGATGATCGATAGTCACCGGGATGATCATTCGTACCGAGGAAGTTAAGGGTTGGGTCAAGCAAGCGCGTTTTCTGGAGACCTAGAAAAACCGGATCTGTTCGTTGCAGTGTGCCGAATCCGCGAGCACTTAAACCTTTGTCGGGCTTGCCGGGATCTTCATCCTTATCGGGTAAACCGACCTCGAGACGTCGTTTACCACCACGCTCAAACACACGCAGAACATTTCCCGGTTGGGAAATCTCCCAACGTGGTATTGGATCCAGTTGAGTCAACAATCCGCGTGTGCGTCGTTCTTCATCTGTTGATGTCTGAAGCAGTGTCTGTGGCGCTCCGTTTTCGCTGTAACTTTCGCCAAAACGCGGATCCTTCAAATGGAAGCCACCGTTGTTGTACAGCGCCGCGCCCCAAAGCATTGCGCCGTGGGTCATCATGCTGCGCGGAACATTCTTCGACTCAACATCATGACAGGCTGAGCCTGCGCAGGTTTTCGAGACGACGCGCAAATCTCCGGGATTGACGAAGCGAACAAACTCCCAACTCTCACGCGCCAGGAGGGTATTGGATCGTTCCGGATTTGCTGCGGTGTAACGTCCATTGCGGCGCCATTCGTTTGGAAGCTTTGGTTGGACGTGAGCTTGACGTTTCGCACGCTCGACCTCCTTCGGATCATCGCTTGTTTTAGTTACGGCAGGATTACCACCATGGCAGGCAGTACAGCTGAGACCGACGGCATCCTTTCCATCTTTGAGTTTGTCGAGGGTCTCAGTCGTGCCGTACTTGTGCATCGGCTCGATCTGGCCATGACATGAGACGCAACCTTCGAGCTTGGGTGTTGTGGTCGACGATTGGGTACCTTGTGGTGGAATTACCTCATTGGACCATTCAACGAACCCATTCCGCGCTGATTGCGATTGCAGGGCGAGCGTCAGCAGCAGAAGTGCCACCACAAATGCTGTAAGAGTTAGCCTCACCATAAGCAGTTCCACCGCCGCACGTGATATACCGGATTCTTGTGGAATGAAGTCAGTCCCACCTCGAGGTCTCAGCGTTCTCTGCGTCTCCGCGTCCTCCGCGTTTTCCTTGGCTCGATTGGCACACTCCACAAATTCGATAGTTGAGTGTTTTCAATGCGGCCAGGGAAAACGCGGAGAGAGACGCAGAGAACGCTGAGGTGTACTGACTTCATTTCACGGCAAACTCTCGTCATCTCAAAAGCATAAGCGTAGAAGAAAGTCGCGTCTTAAGTAGCCTGTATAAACCTGAGCGCCTTATTGCCCCTTTGATTGCCCATTACCCCATATACATCCACCACAGAGACACAGAGGACACGAAGGTTGCACAGAGTTAAATATCGCAGCGCTGCACAAGTTAAGTTTCGAAACCCATGATGCGCCGACGTATACCCTGCTTTAATACGACGACGTTGAAGTTGATCAGCAATCCAATTCTCCAGCCACCAACTCGCAGATAAGTTAGTAATTGCGCTTCGTGAATTGGAGCCAGTTGCTCTACTGATTTCGCTTCCACCAAAACCAGATCCTCGACTAAGACGTCGTATCTATAGACGTCAGGTATAAGGAGACCCTTATAATCAAACCCTAACCAGTTTTCCTGTTTGAATCTTATTCCTCTTAGAAACAACTCTCGGCACAACCCCAACCGATACGCTGACTCCATTAGGCCTGGGCCAAGATGCCGGTGAACTTCGATTGCTCCTCCAATTATTTCATGCGTCAACTCGTTAATGTGAGGATCCATAACCATCTCCTTTGGTTTTTCTCTGTGCAACCTCTGTGGATCTTTGTGTCTCTGTGGTGGCTCTTGTTTCGCGATGACGAGCCGCACAAAAATCCAGCAGACCGTGAGGAAGTACAGGAGGTTTCGTTTTTATCGCGGGCAACAAGCATTACCGCGATTCTTTAAAAAATCAACTTCAATTGCCCGAACAGCGAATACAACATCTTGTTTGGACTGATCACATCCGGTTCGCAGAAGTCTCCGACGCCCGGCGGGCAGTTGCGCGAACGATCCGTAAAGATGTCGCGAAAGCCACGCCCTGTTTGCAGCGTCGCTGCACCAAACGTCAGCGTCACGTTGTTTATTAGAAAAGGTCTGTAAGCAACGCCGAGACTGTAATCGAATCCGACATCGTGACGAATCCGATTTTGAAAGAGTACGTATTCCAACGGCTCCGTGCGATGGAATCTCAGGTAGTTTGCATTGAAAACTGCTTTGACTCTTTGCGTCACCTCAACATCGACGCCTGCGTTGTAGATAAAAATGCCGGGATTGACGAAGTTGGCCTGTCCTTGAATCTTGCTGCTTCTCAAACTCGGCAACAGACTGTTGGGTTGGACCAGGCCCACTCCCGTCTGCGTCAAACGAATTCCATTGCGTACCCAGAATGAGAACTGCCCGCCAACGAAATTCGGATCGTCGAAGATTGCGTCGAAACCTGTTCCGCGATCATCCGTAGGGTCACTATCGCCTTGCGCCCAAAAGAAGGAGCCTTTGAAACGCAAGTAGTCGCGATCAACCGACGCCTCGACTGCGGCCATGTTCGACCTGACGTCCACTCTTTTGCCCGCAATCGGGTTGCTTTCATCATGCCCGAATGCGAAATAGTAAGAGTGCGACAGATTCAAACGCCCAACGTGACCGTCGCCATTGAACCCGACGTAGCCAACTTTAATCGCATGTGGAGCGACATCTCCGATCAAAGCTGGCCGTACAAGAAAGCCATTTCGATCGAATTTAATGCTGCGTCGATCATCATTGAAATGGAAGCTGCCCTGAATCGCGTAACCCTTGGTAAGGAAATCCTGCCGAAAAACATTTGCGATGTAAACATTTTGATGGCGAGTGTCGAAGCGATTGAGACCGCTATTGGTGTCCTTTTCGAGCATCGAAAAGTAAGCGGCGTTGTACTGCACGCGATTATTATCAAGCGCGCCAAAAACACGCGCGCCGAGGTTGTTGTCGGAAAAGATAAAGCCGCGAAAGTCAGACACGAACGGTTGAATCCCCGCCCGCAACGACACGAAGTCATAGTTTGCATTCACATCCGCAAGTTTCACCTCTCCGAAAGCCTCTTCGAGTGAAACGTGCCAGTCAGTACGGTTCGTGCCGCGACGAACATCGATGTTAATGACGCCGTTCTCGCGAGCATCGACGTAGTTGGGAATACTAAACGTGGGCGAAATCTTGATGGCCCAATTACGCGGCTTGAAGGATGTATCGCCGTGGAAAAGTTCAAAAGTGAGTTGCACAGTTTCGCTGGCGGCGAATTGCTCCGGCCTGCCAAAGAACTCGGCGCTTCCGGGATTGACGCTGCTTACGTCCGAAGGTGTTGGCGCGCGACGCTGCTCCACAGCCGTGGTGCTAACGGCGGAGAGAATCATGAACAACTTATCGCCCTTGATCGGATAGTCGCCTTTGAGAACGCTTTGATTATAAGGATCCAACCACCGTCCCTTTTTGAAGGGTATATCGCGACCACGCGCGCCGCGATCGCCGTAGCGGTCGTATTCCGGAAAGATAATTCGCCAACGATCCGGAGTTTCGCGGCGATCTGGAGCCTGTGCGGCGGTGTCAGTTGGAGGCGCGAGCGGTATGTCGATTACAACGTCCTTGCCAGGTTCAACTATGACGTTTTCGAGGGTGTCGCCTCGCGGTATAGCAAAATCGCCATAGTTCTTGTCTTTATCGAATTGTGCGACGCTGGGCTGGGCCAGCGTGATGCGGTACGCACCCCGCGGTAATCGAACGGAATAAATGCCGTCTGAAATACTGCGCGTTCGATACACGCGACGTGTAACTTGATTGGTGATTACAACGTCGACGCCGGCAGTTGGCGCGCCTGAAGAAATACGGACTGTGCCAGTGATGCGTCCAGATTCCTGAGCAGATGCATTAAATGCGAGTGCGACCACGAACACCGTCGCCGCTGAGATGTTGCTCAAGAATCGAGTCACGTTTGCGTCTTAGAAAAATCGGTTCTGCTTAGAATGGATCTTGCCTTGTAGCATACGGGCCAAAACGAGGCAAAGGATTTTTCTCCTCCTTGTGAATTCTGTAATGCTGTCCAAGTGTTTGTGATAAATTGTGCGCGCAATTCGCGGGTAACGTCTTCTTTCTTTGCGCGCATGGACTTTTCCGTAAGGAAACGTATCCGGTTTACGGCAGCACTTTTGGGCTGCACGCTTTTGCTTGTTGTCGCTCAGTTTCGCTTCTACAACGTCGGCGCTCAAACTCCGGCACCAATTCTTATCAGTCGCGACGACTCCACTCGCGCCATTGCCTTCGAGTCGGTCACTCGCGAACGAGAGCCATTCAATCGAATAGCTCGCGTTCAATTTAGCGCAGACAACAAGACGCGCGTGATGTTGTTCGCTAAGAACCTGCAACTTCAGCCAGGCGAATCTATTATTGCTGTAACTGCCGATGCTGAAGATGTGGACCATCACATTTATCCGCTCACCGTGGAACATGTCGGAACGGTTCCAAGTCAGACGTGGCTCACATCCATCATAGTTCGCCTGTCTGATGATCTCGCGGACGTTGGCGACGTGCTTGTGCGCATCCGGTACCGGGGATTCGCGAGTAATCGAGTGAGAGTCGGAATCGGATATGTTGGAGGTGGTCTACCTGACGATGCCGGCGCCGTGCCCACTCCAGGTTCAACCATCAACCCGCCGGGTGGGCCACAACCACTGGCAGCAACTTCGCTGACGATTTCGGATGTTCAGACAATCATCGCACAGGCTGCCTCGGCTGCGATCTCTCTGGGCCGACCGGTGACCATCATCGTCACCGATCGCGAAGGAAACGTAATCGGATCGTTGGCATTGCCTGGCGCTCCCGCGATGACGACGATTCGAAGTGTCGGAGCCAGCGGCGCCGGACTGGAAGGTGTAGTGGCTCCTTCAGTTGAAGCCGCCACTGCAAAGGCAGCCACTGCAGCATTCTTCAGCACAAGTGGAAACGCCTTCACAACACGAACCGCGGGTTTCATCATTCAGGAGCATTTTCCACCCGGAATAAACTTCCGAGCGGGTGGTCCATTGTATGGCGTTCAGTTCTCTTCTCTGCCGTGTAGTGACATCAAACGCCCTTCTGCCAGACTCGGACTCTCAGGCGATCCGGGTGGTTTGCCTATCTACAAAAATGGCGAGTCAGCAGGTGGGATTGGTATTGAAGGTGATGGACTCTACACAGTCGATCGAACACCGACCGATCAGGATCAGCCATTCGAGGAATTAATCGCTGCATCAGGCGTGCGCGGCTTCGAAGCACCATCACTGATACGCGGCGACAACATCCTCGTCGACGGAATCCGACTTCCTTATTCGAACGTTCCGAATCCACCTGCACCAGCAACAATTCCGTTCGGAAGTTTGCCGGGGCCACCGGCGGTTATTTTTCCTGGCGGCATGCCACCGGCTTCAGACTTCGTCCCTGCGATGGTTGGTGGCATAGCCGGCGAAGTAAGCACTCGTTTCTTCCCTTTTATCCCGGGCACACTGCCCGCTGGTCCAGCATCTCTCACGGCAGCTGAGGTCGACGGAATCATTACCCGCGCCGCCCAACAGTCAAACATCACGCGAGCCGCTATACGTCAACCACTGGGTAGCAACGCACGGGTGACGATTTCCGTGGTTGATGCCGCCGGCGTTGTGCTGGGAGTCTTCCGTCAGAAAGATGCCCCTGTTTTTGGTTTCGACGTGGCAGTGCAGAAAGCGAGAACGGCGGCTTTCTTCTCGAGTGGCACCGCTGGAGTTCAATTGACTGCCGCCGGATTCGGTTCTTACGTGTCGCGCGCGGCAGCAGATGGGATATCACTGTCAGGCGCGACTGCTTTTTCTGATCGGGCTGTAGGGTTTCTTCATAGACCGTTTTTCCCTGATGGCATCGACGACACAAGTGCAGGCCCGTTCAGCACTGCTCTCCCCCAGTGGAGTCCGTTCAGTGTCGGCCTGCAACTCGATCTTGTGAAGACAAACTTCCTGCTAGCGCTCGGAGGTACGCCAACGCCCTGCACCTCGATCCCAAGTCTGCCGAATGGAATTCAGATCTTCGCCGGCAGTGTCCCTCTGTATAAAAACGGCGTACTCGTTGGCGCGATTGGAATCAGTGGTGACGGAATCGATCAGGATGACCTGATCGCCGCCGCTGGTGCTAACGGTGTGTCGCCTGCTGCGGGAATTAGATCCGATCAGGTTTTTGTACGAACTGTGCGGCTACCGTTTTTGAAGTTTCCGCGTAGTCCAAATCTGTAGAATGCTCTTTGGAGTGCGCCGATCTGTCGGCGCTTTCGGTCTCTGTGATAAGTCGCAATGTACGAAAGCGGTGACAGGTCACCGCACTCCAAAGACCGCGTTACGGTACTGACTGAGTCCCACGTGAAGACCATCACAATGCCTAATCTCGCGACACGCACTTCAAAGGTCCTGATTATCGTCGTCGCATTTTTACCTCTTTTTCTCACGACACCTGGATCAACTCAGGAATCTAAGACTGGCGTTCTTCGCCTGCGCGTGCGAGTGAAGGTGGGCGAAACCACAAAGGGACTCGCGCGGAAACGGTTCTTTCTCCTGCCTGGAAGTCTCGAACAAAACCGAAGTCTCATCGAAGCTATTGAAAGACGTCCCGTGCTTACGCGCGATTGTTATTACAGTCGTTTAGGCGCCAGCGCTCCTTTGATTAATTGGCTGAAAGAGGGCGACTGCGAATCGGTCTATTGTCGTGAGATTGCGAAAGAAGACGTTGATGGTCCGGCGAGTGTGCCGGAGTTTGTCCGCGCCTTGAGTGAGGGTGAGAAAGAGTTTGGCAATCGCGACATTGCGCGGAAGTGGCTGACAACAAATATTCCCGAGAACCTGCGTGACGGTTTTTATAAGAATCGACAGAATGAATTACAGACGCTCATCAAACAGGCGGAAGTCGCAGGCACGAAAGTCCTCTCGGTCATGACAGATCGAAACGGCACTGCTTATTTCACTGATCTTGTTCCCGGCACCTACATTGTTTCGAGTCTGTTGCCTGCTGAGATTGAATCAAACAGCGTAGTGTGGAACTGTGAAGTCCAGGTGAAGACGGGCGATCTGGCGACCGAAAAACCGTATCTGGTTTCAAATCGCAAGGATCGTAATGTGAAGTGCGTCGGACTTGAGCGGCCACTGCCGGTTTGTGAGAAGTAAGTCGCCCGATGTGTAACCAACCATCAACTTCTTATTATTTTGCTAACAAGATTCACGTGCGCAACGGCTTTGCCGCCCGCTGTGAGGCGATGGCTCCGCCTCGCTGTAGCGTGGTTACCAGGTTTGGGCTAAGCCCCTGGTTCGGGCTTTGCCCTTTTTACGTCGAACCAAATCTCCTGATTGCGCCG
>DATJKB010000106.1:0-7457 GCA_035491875.1 Pyrinomonadaceae bacterium
GCTAGTCCGACAGCGAATCTTCGCTCACTACTTTGGCAGTTCGGGCGTCGGCGATGCGTTCACCGCCGCGTTTCGCATCCCCAATTTTCTCCAGAATGTTTTCGGTGAGGGCGCTCTATCAGCGTCATTCATTCCTGTCTATGCGAAGCTGCTGGCCCAGGGCGAGGAAAAGGAAGCCCGCCGCGTCGCTAACGCGATCTTCGGACTGCTCGTACTCGTCACTGCAATTATCGTTTTGATCGGAGTTCTCGGCGCTCCACTAATCGTTACCTTAATTGCCGCAGGGTTTCGTGACGAACGGCGCCAACTCACAATTCAACTCGTTCGCATCTTCTTTCCCGGCGCTGCGCTGCTCGTTCTTTCTGCCTGGTGTCTTGGCGTTCTAAACAGCCACCACAAGTTCTTCATTTCTTACACGGCTCCAGTGGCCTGGAATCTTTCGATCATTACCGCCCTCATTTTTTTCGGCAGACGAATGGATCTCGCGCCGCTTGCGCAAGCGGTCGCCTGGGGATCAGTGATTGGCAGCGCGCTCCAGTTTGGCGTGCAGTTACCGACGGTTCTCAGTTTGCTCAGGCACTTTAGACCACAGATAGATGTTGCGAGTCAGCACGTCTTACAAGTGATCCGAAACTTTTTCCCTGTGTTCATGAGTCGCGGCGTGGTCCAGATCAGTGCCTTTGTCGATGAATTCCTGGCGACGTTTCTGGGCCACGGGGCGGTGGTAGCACTTACTTATGCGCAGAGCTTGTATACGCTGCCCGTCAGTCTGTTTGGCATGTCGGTCTCAGCGGCAGAACTTCCGGCGATGTCGAAAGCGATCGGCAGTGAACAGGCGATTGCTGACACTTTACGAAAGCGGCTGAACAGAGGACTCCACCGCATCGCCTTCTTCATTGTTCCGTCATCCATGGCCTTTCTCGCCCTCGGCGATGTCATTGCGGCGGTGCTCTATCAAACCGGTAAATTCACACGCGCTGATTCGATCTTCGTGTGGGCCATCCTTGCAGGCTCTTCTATCGGCCTGCTGGCGTCGACGCTGGGCCGACTCTATTCATCAACCTATTACGCGTTGCGCGACACGCGAACGCCTCTTCGCTTCGCAATCGTGCGCGTGGTGCTCACAAGCGTCCTGGGCTATCTCTGCTCAATACCGGTTCCCGCTTGGCTGGGAATCGAATCTCGTTGGGGCGCAGCTGGGCTGACAGCTTCGGCTGGAATTGCGGGTTGGGTCGAATTCGTTTTACTAAGACGCGGGCTGAACCGTCGTATAGGTCAAACAGGACTTGCCGCAAGTTTTGTTGCGAGGCTCTGGGGGGCTGCGCTGGTCGGCACAGCGGTCGGCTGGGGGCTCAAAATCCTATTGGGCCCGAGGCATCCACTTCCCGTGGCGATCGTGGTGCTTGGAGGCTACGGACTCACTTATTTCGCGGTTACCTTCATGCTCGGAATCGAGGATTCTAAAAACGTGATCTTCCGGGGCCTGCGGCTGCTTCGAATCGTTCGGTAATGTCGTTTATGCGAATTTCCTTAGGAAAAACGCGCGTTTACTTCTCTCAAAAAAATTTCTGGTTTTTTCTGGAAGGCTGGGGCCATTAGGTATTTAACATAGATATCCTGGAAAAACGGACGGTTGGTGCAGTGGCAGGCAAGGCGGGGCGGGCGGTTTGGGCCGCCTTTTTTTGTGTCTCCGGGTCCTGATTTGTAGGGGCGTCCCTCCGTAGGCGTCCCACTTTGATGGACGAAAGTAGGAAGATGCGGCTTCCACCGAGCGCGCCCCTACAAGTTAGGTCACTACCCATCTAACGGACCTCATCGCTAACTCCCACCGATTTCGCTATCATCCAACCGTGCAGCCTGTCCTTTCAGTCAGCCAGATGCGAGAAGTCGACCGCCTCACGGTTACGACTTACCACACGCCATCGCTTCTACTCATGGAAGCGGCCGCTAACGCGTGTTTGCAGGCAATCGAAAAACACTTCAACGGCGAACTGAGGGGCAAAAAAGCGCTTGTTTTATGTGGAAAGGGCAACAATGGTGGCGACGGCGCCGCCGTTGCCCGAGCACTCAGCCGCTCGGGCGTCCATTGCGATGTGATTTTGTGCGGCAAGCTTGAAGAGACGAGTGGAGACGCGCAAACAAACTTCGAAGCGACGAGCCGCCTGGCGAGCTTTGAAGCCGGCTCAGCTTCCCTTCCCGCTCCGCTTACTTTCGTCGAATGCGCGGGCGTCGCCGATTGGGAAGAAATTGCTCCGCAACGAAAGTCCTATGATCTAATTGTCGACGCGCTGTTCGGCACCGGCCTCATCCGACCACTCGAAGGTCTGCCGATGAAAGTTGTCGAACACCTGGCATTGCTTAGGGGCGCACGTAATCGCGCCGCCGGGGCGCGACCGTTGATCTTGTCTGTCGACATTCCGTCGGGACTCGATGCTGATTCGGCTAACCCGATTGGCCCGGCAGTCGAGGCTGATCTAACCGTCACTTTCACGGCGCCGAAACCAGCGAACATCCTTCCACCTGCGGCACACGCGGGTGGTGAACTGATCGTTGCCGACATTGGTTCGCCACGATCATTAATCGAGTCTTTAAAACCCGATCTGTTTGTGATTGAAGCCGAGGACGTGCGCCAGTGGCTGATTAGCACAAACTACAAACCTGAGTCTCACAAGAACACACACGGACACGTACTCGTTGTCGCCGGATCCAGAGGCTATACCGGCGCTGCGTCTTTGTGTGGTAACGCGGCGATGCGTTCCGGTGCTGGACTCGTCACGATTGCAACGCCGAGTTCAGTTCAAGATATTGTCGCATCACACGTGATGCTGGAAGTGATAACGATGCCTTTGGCGGAGACTGATCGAGGAGCGGTTAGCGACGAGTCGATCGACCATCTCCTAAAACAAGCAGAGAAATCATCTGTCGTTGCTATTGGTCCAGGTCTGACTTCGGCCGATGAACGGACGCGCCGTTTTGTTCGCGCGGTCGTGGAACGCCGATCGACGCCAACGATCATCGACGCTGATGGTTTGAATTGTCTGTCTCCCTGGCCCTCAGCCTTACAAGGATCGAACGAAACACCGCTGGTTCTGACACCTCACCCAGGCGAGATGCGACGACTCCTGGGTAAAGACACGTTGGCGAAGGATCACGTCGGCGTAGCGAGAGATTTTGCAGTTGCTAACAAACTGATTCTGGTTCTAAAGGGTTCGCGAAGCCTGGTTGCCGCACCTGACGGACGGGTCTTCATTACACCGACTGGAAACGCAGGACTAGGCACTGCCGGTTCGGGCGATACGTTGACTGGCCTCATAGCCGGTTTTCTCGCACAGGCTTACGGAACCTTGAACGCGTCAGCGGATCCGCTCATCACTACGCTGGCAGCGCTCTATGTTGGTGGACTGGCCGGCGACCTGGCAGCGCAAACTTTAGGGATGCGAACGATGGTCGCCTCTGATATCCGTGATCACATTGGCGCGGCAATTCGACTGCTTGATCCACAGGGCGAACAACCTCGGCGGGGCGTGTAGGGAATGAAGCAAGCTTTGACTACAGAATTGTCGCCCGTCACCTTTGTTAGCGAGTCGCCGGAACAAACTTTCAACTTCGGGTTTCATATCGGTGAGAAGTTGAACGGCGGCGAGATTCTGCTTTTGAGTGGACCACTAGGCGCAGGCAAAACTCTTCTGATCAAGGGGATATGTGCGGCACTTGGAATCGAAGAGGAAGACGTGACGAGCCCGTCGTTCACGTTGGTTAATCCCTACGACGGGCGTCTACGGTTGTATCACATCGATCTGTACCGTCTCGACGAAGGAGCCACGGCCGCCCATGCCGTGGATCTTGACGAACTACTAGCGGAAGCTGATAGCGTTATCGCAATAGAATGGGCTGAACGAATGGGTGATTATCCGTTGCCGCCGAACACGTGGCATATCGACGTCAGTGGCGATGGCGACGATCCGCGCACGATCAAAGTCGCAGCCGTAAACCCAATAAAAACCATATCGAGGGAGAACAAATATGCCATATCCGGAAATCATGATTAAGCCGATGAGAGAAGATTTAACCCGTCTCGGATTCGAAGAACTTAAAACAGTTGCCGATGTTGACGCGACCATTCCGAACAGCAAAGGCACGTTAATGGTCGTGGTGAATTCGATCTGCGGTTGCGCAGCGGGAAAGGCACGACCAGGAATTGCGTTGGCGCTCGGGAATGAAGCAAAGCCAGACAAGATGGCGACTGTGTTTGCGGGTGCTGATATTGAAGCAACTGAACGAGCGCGCAGCTACTTCACAGGCTACGGGCCGTCGTCGCCGTCAATAGCGTTGATGAAGGATGGCCAGTTGGTCTACATGTTGGAGCGATTCCAGATCGAAGGCCGCGACGCTAACGCGATCGGTGAAGAACTGAAGCGCGCGTTCAACGAACACTGCGCGTAAGACCGAAGCAGATCCACTGAGCACGATTTCGGATTTCGGAATGCGGATTTCGGATTTCGTGTCGTTAAAAATTGATAGTGCAGGTCCCGGTTTTTGCTCTGCAGAATCTAGATTAAATAAGTCGATCGACGATACACGAAATCCGAAATCCGAAATCCGCATTCCGAAATCCGCATTCCGAAATCCGCATTCCGAAATCCGAAATCTTAGGTCGTCATGATCTTCACAATCTCCGAATGAAGTAAGACCACATCCGGAGACTGCTGCAAGGCCAGGAAGTAGTTCTTTTGAAATTGAGTTCCTTCTTCGGCCGGACTCAACAGCGAGCGGGCGCGTGAAATGAGGGCTCGCGCATCCTCTTCAGTGACTGGCGTTTCTGCTCCGATGCTGTCGAGTGCTTCATCGATCTGCACTATCAGCTCCGACAGCCGGTGAAGCCAATCAAACCAGGGATCTTTCAAAGCGAGTTGCAGGAATTCGTAACTGTTGGCGATCCTTCCCCTCGCTCTTTCATATCCTCGGCGTTCCAAATCCAACAACAGCTTATGCAGTCGCAATAAACCCTGACGCAACTGCTTCAATTGATCACGGGTACTTTCAGAGATTTGGTTTTCGGTAGTCATAAACCTTCCTGCTTACGCTCCACCTTCCAACTCACGAATCCAGGCGTCAACGTCGACCACTTTGCGATGAAAGATGGTCGCGGGTGATTTCAGATTGTACATTCTGATTCGTTGGTTAAGTTCAGCAACAGTCTCACGAAATTCTCGCACAGCTCGCAGCCATCGTGCGCCTCCAGGTATTTCATGGCGATAGAGATCTCGGGCGCGCCGCAACGTTGCCTGCGCCTGTTGCAAACTCGCATCGATCTCTTTTCGCTCTTCTACCCACGCAGGCGCAAAGCCGGCGTTGCGAAGCAGCCGGTGCGCCGTCCGCACGTCAGGGTCTTCAAATGGATTTTCCCTTAAATCAACCGGCTCGCCTTTGCCTGATAAATCGTCAAATTCGCCACGCTCCATCGATTCTCTGATCAACTTATCTACGAGCGATTCAAATTTGTCCATCGTGCGACCTCCAATATCACTGAACGCTCATTCGCTGCGGGCTGTTCCGGTCGCTATGCTATGATCCGCGCGATGCCCAGCGCCATCTCCCTCAATACTCCAATTGAGGATCTTCACCGGTTCAAGATTGCGCGCTTAGGTCCAAACCTGTCGCGTAAACTCGCTGCCGCGGTCGCTTCTCACGCGTATCGCGATAAGTCGGCTGAAGCAACGGTCGAAGATCTCCTCACGTATCTGCCGATGCGGTACGAAGATCGCTCGCACCTTACAACAATCAAAGATCTCGAACATGGCCTGGATGCCTCTCTCGAACTTCAGTCACGTCTTGCCGGCGGTTACGAAGTGCGAAACAAGCGATCGTTTGGCAGATCGCGACTTTATATCTTCGAAGTATCGGCGGTTGATATAGGCAGGACCGGTCGGCCGGTAGTTGTTTGGTGGTTTGTGTCTGGTCGCAACGCGCACGAAATAATTAACTACTATTCAAAGAAACTTCAGCGTGGGACCCGTTTCATTACCTTTGGCTCCTGGACCTGGGACTCGCGAAGAGGCACTTATTCTTTACGCTTGAACAAACCAGCCGACGAACTTGAGATTCTGCCGGCAGGAAATGGTAACCGAAGCGCCGAAGCAGCAGACGATGGCGAGGATGACGAACACTCCGACAACTCCGATCCGGCGTTGGCAGCCATCCATGCAGGTCGCCGCGTGCCGGTCTATCGAAAACTTGGAGACTTCAACTCCAAACGGCTCCGCGAAATCATTCATGCCGTTCTGGAGTTGTTGCCAGACTCCGAAATCCCTGAAACGCTACCGGCAGAACTCTTGCGGCAAGCCAAACTGATTCCTCTCAGCCAGGCATTGCGTGAGATCCACTTCCCGCCTCCTGAAGCTTCAATGAGCGACTACGATCAGTGTCGCAGTCGAGCACACGTGCGAATGATCTTTGAAGACTTTTTCTGGCTGACGTTTGCCGTTGGGTTGAAACGAGGCAAACGAGTGCAGGAGCGAAAGGAAGCGGTCATAAAGATCGACGACAGTGTTAAGCGCGCTGTGTCGTCAGTGATGCCGTTCAAGCTAACCGGTGCTCAGCGAAAAGTGGTCGTTCAGATCTTCAACGATATGAAGTCGACCAAGCCAATGAACCGTTTGCTTCAGGGCGATGTTGGCAGTGGCAAGACCATTGTCGCCGTCATCGCGATGATTGCGGCGATCGAAAACGGTTATCAAGCGGCGTTGATGGCGCCGACCGAAGTTCTGGCGGAACAACACGGTCGGAACATCAAACGACTTTTGGCGAAGTCGCCCTACCGAGTCGAACTGCTGACGGGATCGTTAAGACCAGCGGAAAAACGGCGACTCCAGAACGATCTGAAGTCAGGCGAGATAAACGCAATCATCGGCACTCAGGCCCTGATTCAAGATGCTGTGTCGTTTGCAAACCTGGGATTGGCTGTCATCGATGAACAACATCGATTTGGAGTTATGCAGCGCGCCGAACTTCGCGCACGAGGGTTGAAGCCGGATGTGCTCGTAATGACGGCTACGCCAATTCCTCGTTCACTGGCGATGACTGTGTATGGTGATCTCGATGTTTCAGTGATCGACGAATTGCCGCCGAGCCGGACACCCATTCAAACTGCTGTCTATGGGGAGGATCAGCGGCAGGAAGTTAAGCGACTTATTACTCGTGAAGTGAAAGCCGGGCGCCAGGTCTATGTCGTTTATCCTTTGGTTGAAGAGTCAGAGAAGATGGACCTGCGCGATGCGACGAAGCGGTATGAATACTTGCGTGATGTTGTTTTTCCAAAATTCTCTGTCGGGCTTTTGCACGGCAAGATGAAGCCGGCCGAGAAAGACAGTGTGATGAAAGCCTTTGTCGCTGGTGAGATTCAGATCCTTGTCTCAACAACAGTGATCGAAGTCGGTGTCGACGTCCCGAACTCGTCG
>DATJKB010000107.1:0-5481 GCA_035491875.1 Pyrinomonadaceae bacterium
CCGGGAGATGATTGAGATGGCGGCGCGCATGCCTCCGAACCTGAAACTGCGTGGTCTGAAACGTAAGTACATCCTCAAACGCGCGCTGGAAAAGGTCTTGCCGCGGGATGTTGTGTGGCGAAAGAAAGCTGGTTTCGGTGCACCAATTCGATCCTGGCTGCGCGGACCGTTGTTACCGATGGTCAATGACTTGTTGTCCGAAGAAGCGGTGCATCGTCGCGGATTGTTTCGTCCGAAGGAAGTGAAGCGCGTAGTCGACGACAACTTCTCAGGTCGCGAAGACAATAATCTCCAGGTGTTCCAACTAATGGGTCTTGAGTTGTGGCACCGGCAGTTTATTGATTCGTGAGTGCGCGGGAGAGCGCGTCCTGCCTGAACTTTTGTCGCTTTGAAGGAAGTCTGGCGAGAAATGACGCTCGATCTGTAGCGGTCTTGGCTGGCCCCGAAAATTTACGGGGAGCAGCAGAATTATCGTGATTTCCTAAAGATATTTAACATCCCGCACGTGTAAAACATTGACAATCATGCGTTCGAACGTGGTAATCTGCTGATGGCTGGCTAATCCACGCCAGATGCTCCATTCACTCGTCTCACCCGCGAGAAAACTCCCATAATGATTTCTAAAGAAGAGATTACCTTAGGTTCTATCAATTGCGTTCAGCCCGCTGGAACCTCGGCCGCCGCTCCATGTGTTCTGCTTGCAGAAGACGACAAAGCATTGAGGCGATACCTCGAGGTGGTGTTGGAGCGCGCGGGTTACAAGGTCGAGTCAGCAGCCGATGGATTGGAGGCGATGAAGATTCTGCTGAACACGCCAATCGACATCGTGATAACAGACGCTGTTATGCCGAACCTAAATGGAGCGCAACTCTGCCGGTTCATTAGAAGTAATGAGGCGTTGGCGAGTCTGCCGATCGTCTTGTTGAGTGCGCTGGATCGAAAAAACACTGGCCCGGAGACTGAACAAGCGAACGCGTTTCTGGCGAAGCCTGTATCTCCTGAAGATCTGTTGCAGACACTCAGGATCGTGAATCGTGAATCGTGAATCTTTGGAGTGCGGTGACCTGTCACCGCTTTCGAAGGCGGCAGCTAGCTGCCGCGTGGTCCGAATTTGCCAGAGAAGAAAGCGGCGACAGGTCGCCGCACTCCAAAGATTGACAATTCACCAGATTCAAACTGCCACGCCTTTATTCCCGATTAACTGATCTAGCGGGGTGAATGGAATTCCCTGTGCGGCTGCGACTGCTTCGTAAGTGCAATGACCCGCGTAGGTATTAACACCTTCCTTCAAGCCCGTATCACCGCCGATTGCTTGCAGGAAACCTTTGTTCGCGAGTTTCAAAGCATGAGGTAAAGTGGCGTTTGTGAGTGCGAATGTCGAAGTGCGTGGCACAGCACCTGGCATGTTGGCCACGCAGTAGTGCAGCACTCCTTCAACGTAGTAAGTCGGATTCGAATGCGTAGTCGGATGGGTGGTCTCGATGCATCCACCTTGGTCCACCGCTACGTCGACAATCACTGATCCGTTCGGAACGTCTTTCAACATGTTCTTCGTAACTAACTTCGGAGCAGCTGCGCCCGGCACCAAAACCGCCCCCACGATCAGATCAGCTTGTGAGATCGCGTCATGAATCATGTAGGCACTGGAAGCGAGCGTTGAAATCTTTGATAAGAAAATGTCGTCGAGTTCGCGCAACCGATCGAGATTGTTGTCGATGATCGTTACGTGCGCGCCCATGCCCACGGCAATCTTTGCTGCATTCGTTCCGACCACGCCGCCGCCGATGATTACCACGCGCGCCGCAGGTACCCCTGGCACGCCACCCAACAAGATTCCACGACCGCCACTCATCTTCTCCAGGTAATGTGCACCGACTTGAATCGCCATGCGGCCGGCAACTTCCGACATCGGCGTTAACAGTGGCAGTGTGCCGCGTCGATCAGTAATCGTTTCGTAAGCAATCCCGGTAACTTTGCGTTCGATCAATTGCTTTGTGAGTTCGCGATCGGGAGCGAGGTGGAGGTAAGTGAAAAGCAACTGGCCTTCGCGCATGCGCGGATACTCCGGCGCGATCGGCTCTTTCACTTTAACTATCATGTCTGCCGTTTTCCATACGTCATCTGCAGTGTCGATCAATCGTGCGCCAGCACGCTGATAGAGTGTGTCCTCAAATCCAGAACCCTCACCGGCGCTCTTTTCGACGATTACCTGATGTCCGGCGTCTGTAAGGGCCCGTACTCCAGCGGGCGTTAGTCCAACTCGATACTCGTTATCTTTGATCTCTTTAGGCAGTCCAATAATCACGTTTTATCCTCCAGGGGATGCAACTCCAGGGCAGTAGGTAATTGTTATTGAGGCGATTCGGTGTCGATTTGTGCTCGCTGCAGCTTTCCACTGAAGTCGACGTAGATCGACTTCCATTCGGAAAAGATGTCGAGCACTTGCGTTCCCGCTTCACGGTGACCATTACCGGTGGCCTTGGTCCCGCCGAACGGCAGATGCACTTCCGCGCCGATTGTCGATGCGTTGACGTAGAAGATGCCAGTGTAAAGTTCGTTCATCGCGTGGAACGCACGGTTTACATTCTGAGTGTAAATCGCCGCGGAGAGACCGTAACGAACGCCATTCGCGACCTCGATCGCCTCCTCCAGCGAATTCACCGGAATGACTGTGGTAACGGGACCAAAGATCTCTTCCTGGGAGATTCGCATGTCAGGCGTCGCGTCGCTAAAGACGGTCGGCTCGATGTAGTAGCCGTGCGCATAATCGCCGCGCGTCAAACGCTTGCCACCACACGAAAGCTTTGCGCCGTCTTCGTTTTTACCGATCCGAATGTAGCTCATCACCTTCTCGACAGCGTCGGTATTGATTAGCGGTCCAACATCGGTCTTCGGATCAGCGCCGTTACCGACGCGCAACGATTTCGTTTGGTCCACCAGCTTATTTACAAATTGACGATAGACTTTCCTGTGTACGATCAGCCGCGATGAAGCAGTGCAGCGCTGACCTGATGTGCCGAAGGCGCCCCAAATGGCGCCTTCAATAGCTAAATCGATATCAGCATCATCCATCACGATGATTGCGTTCTTTCCACCCATCTCGAGTGAACAGATCGCGTTTCGTTCAGCGCACGCAGAGGCTACCGTTCTTCCCGTTGCCGTTGAACCGGTAAATGAAATCAAACGAAGCGCCGGATGATTTGTCATCGCCGCTCCGACGGTTTCTCCATAACCCGTTACCAGATTAACTACGCCACCCGGAATGCCGGCCTCTTCGCACGCCTTCACGAGGTTGTAGCTTGAGAGCGGAGTGTCTTCAGCGGGCTTAAGAACTACGGTGTTGCCGCAAATCAGCGCGGGAATAAGTTTCCAGGATGGAATCGCCATCGGAAAATTCCACGGCGTAATCAAGCCGCAAAGTCCAACCGGCTGACGAACGCACATCGCAAACTTGTTGCGCATTTCAGCCGGTGTTGTGAATCCGTGAAGACGGCGGCCCTCACCTGCAGTGTAGTAGGTGCAGTCGATTGCTTCCTGAACGTCGCCACCCGCCTCCTTCAGAACTTTTCCCATCTCGCGAGTCATGTCTGACGTAAAGCGACTCTTATTGCCGACAAGAATCTCTCCCAGGCGAAACAGCAATTCAGCTCGTTTCGGAGCGGGCGTGTTGCGCCAGCCGTCAAAAGCTTCTTGTGCGGCATTGACCGCGTCGTTTACGTCTTCACTGTTGGAAAGAGGGAATCGGCCGATGATGTCGCGCGTGTCAGCCGGATTGATGTTCTCAAACATCTCGCCTGACTGACTCGCGACCCAACGGCCGCCGATATAGTTCTGGTAGGTCTTAACTGCAGTGCGCGTCGCGCTGCGGTCAGTTTGTTTTGCCGACGTCTTGGAAACAGCTTTCTTTGCCTGCGCCATAGATCCCTATTGGTAGGTGAACTGAACTACTCGTGAGATCGGGCGTTCACCCTTGCCGTCTCGTTGAATACTTGCGAGGTTCAGCACAATCGGATCGCCCGCTTTGAGCGTGCTGACTACGCGTTGAAAATCGGCGAGTGAATTCAACGGCACGCGATTGATGCGTGTGATCACTTCGCCTTCACTCAACGCTGGTTGTCCAGTCGCAGGATTTCGAACTTCAGCGACGAGCCCGTTCGGATCGATCTCCTTTATGAAGAGACCCTTGATGCCGGTCAGGTGCTTGTCGTTTGCCAGTTGCGGGGTCAGTTCGGCAAGCGTGATACCAAGATGGAGGCCATTGCCTTTTGGTGTCGCTTCTTTCGGAGCCGCTTTTGGCGAATCGTCGGTAATCCCCGTAGACGACAGCTTCGGCCGTTCACCAAGCACAACGTCGACCGTGTGTTTCTCGAGTTTGCCATCGACGTCACGCAGGAACACGAATGTTGTGCTCTGGCCGACACCGCTGCTCGCGACCCTTTGAATCAGATCCTGCGCATTTGCTACCGGGACGCCCTGAAATTCAATGATGATGTCGTTAGGCTGGATGCCGACTTTCGCAGCCGGAGTAGCTTGTCCATTTTCCGTTGGTGTGACGGACGTGACGATTGCTCCCTTGGCGGCCGCCATGCCGTAAACCTTCGCGAATTCGTCGTGGACTGAATCAAGAGTCACGCCGAGATAGCCCCGCTTAACCC
This sequence comes from Pyrinomonadaceae bacterium, assembly GCA_035491875.1. Lineage (GTDB taxonomy): Bacteria > Acidobacteriota > Blastocatellia > Pyrinomonadales > Pyrinomonadaceae > PSRF01. The sequence continues at coordinate 4,656 of DATJKB010000107.1, forward strand.
TGCCGAACGAAATAAGCTGTTTGTAGACGAAGTTGGTCTCGTTCGCCGGCAGTGCAAACCCGATCCCGTTGTAATCACCGGTTGACGTCGCGATTTGCGAATTCATCCCGATCACTTCCCCGCGCATGTTGACGAGTGGTCCACCACTGTTACCGCGGTTGATCGCCGCGTCAGTTTGCAGAAAGCGCTGGAAGTTAGTGAAGAACGGACTCTCGCGTTCCTTCTTCGAAATGATGCCGGCAGTTACGGTTTGGTCCAATCCGAATGGTGAGCCCATTGCGAGCACCCAGTCACCAACCTGGGCTGCGTTCGAATCTCCGAGCGTTACAGTTGGAAGATTTCCAGAAGGATCGATCTTGATTACTGCTACGTCTGTTTCTGAGTCGATACCGATCACGCGTCCACGATACTTTTCACCTGACTGAAGACCGACAATGATTCGGGTCGCGTCTTCGATCACGTGTTCGTTAGTAAGAATGTAGCCCTTGGAGTCGACGATAAAACCACTGCCAACACCCCGAGTCGGCCGGCGTTGGCGGCGAAACATATCCAACAGCGGATTGTTGTTTGAATCTTCCTTGTCTTCGTTGTTGCGCTCGCCGGGATCAGCCGAGGCCTGCAAGGTTTCAATGTTTACGACCGCAGGTTCCACCCGTCGCGCAATCTCAGCAAAGGACGCTGAGAGCGCCTCGGGAGCCCGCGCGATTTGAAGATCGTTCTGGGCGACAGTTGGGCGTCCGGAGAGCATTGCACCAATACCAATGCCTGCAACCAGGCAAGCGACGGCGAGTGCAGCGATCCAGATTCGGAGTTTGCGCAGAATTGC
>DATJKB010000108.1:0-13734 GCA_035491875.1 Pyrinomonadaceae bacterium
GAAGATCGTGACCGCACAGTATCAACGCGCGAAGGGGATCATTGAAGAGAATCACGACACTATGGTTCGGCTGGCTGAATGCCTGCTCGAACGCGAGTCGTTAGACGGTGTCGAGATTCGACGAATCGTTGCTGGACTGCCGCTCGACGATCAGCCGTCAGTTGATTCAGGTAGCGATCAGGATCGTCCGCAACTGAAGGAGCCCACTGCTAAACCGTTGAAGCCGATTCTGCCGCCGATTACGGGTGGCAATCCCGCACCGGCTTAGTAACCGGGGAAAAGGGTTAAGGTAAAAAGGGAATGGGTGAAAGCCTGTTCCCTTTTTTGTTCACGTGTGCTTAGGATTCAACTGCGTGGGGTCGATAGTCAGTACCGAAACGCGGTAGCGTCGGGTCAACGTTGCTTGCGAATCCCACCATCGTAACGCTAGACCCGACGCTACCGCGTTTCGGTACTGACTATCGACCCACGACATTCTGTAAATGCGACGCTAGAACTCTGCCCTCATAACACTTATCATCACGCGCATGACGCGGGTTTGGCACATTCGCGAGCGGACCTTACCCATCGGCGAGCGCACGCTCGTGATGGGAGTCCTGAACGTCACCCCCGATAGTTTCAGTGATGGCAACGAGTTTTTGTCTCTCGACAACGCCATCGCTCATGCGGAACAGCTGATTGCTGATGGCGCCGACATCATCGACGTCGGCGGCGAGTCGACGCGGCCGGGAGGAGAACCAGTCTCCGCCGAAGAAGAGATTCAACGCGTCGTTCCAGTCATCAAGGAACTCACCAAACGATCAGATACGCCCGTTTCGATCGACACGACAAAGTCGGAAGTCGCACGCGCCGCACTCGACGCTGGTGCATCAATCGTTAACGACATCTCCGGATTGCGCTTTGACTTTTACGTTGCGGACGCGGCAGCGCGAGCAAGTGCTGGTCTGGTACTGATGCACTCGCGCGGGACTCCCGCTACGCTTCATCGACTTCCGCCAGTGGCCGACATCATTCCGGAGGTGATTAACGGCTTGCGCGCTAGCGTCCACCTGGCTGAACGACGTGGAGTGAAACGCGCGTCGATGGTGATCGACCCAGGAATTGGCTTCGGCAAGAGCCAGGTACAGAATCTCGAGTTGATTGCCAGGCTGGACCAATTGATTGCTGCCTTTCCCGATCTACCTGTGCTCGTGGGTACCTCAAGGAAGTCGTTTATCGGGCGCATCCTTGTTGACAACGACGGCACACCGGCAACAGCGAGCGAGCGGCTGCATGGCACGATTGCCTCGCTGGTAGCGGCTGTTATTCATGGCGCACACATCGTTCGAGTTCACGACGTAAAAGCATCAGTCGATGCGGTCAAAACCATCGAGGCCATTGCGGCCGCTGCGACAGTCAATAACGGCTCGTGATAGCGGGCTGACTTCGCGCGCTGATTTGTGTAATCTGTGCACTCTCAAATGAAAAAACTCATTCGCATCGCTGCATTCGCAACTACTCTCTCATTCGTATCCGGGTTTACTGAATGCTACAAACCCGTCACTAAGAACCAACTTCCCGCAAGGATCAAAACCGTTGCCGTGCCGGCATTTCAGATCGAAAGCGAAGCGCTGCGTTACAAGGTTGAGTCGCGGTTTACTGACGCAGTGATTAGGGAGCTGGTTCATCGTGGTCGTGGCCTGCGCGTTCAGGGCGAGCGTGAAGGCGCTGACGCGGTCATCGAAGGCGTGATTAAGAGTTTCAACTTTGGCGGCGTGCTGCTCGACGACAAGGGACGCGCGAGGATTTTCGAAGTCACCATCGCGGCTGCTGTGACCGTTAGAGATCAAACAGAGAATCGGGTGCTCTACGACAATCAGAACTTTGTCTTTCGTGGTGAATACGAATTCGGAAGCGATCCTCGCAGTTTCTTCAATGAAGAGGATCCAGCAGTTCTGCGGATGTCACGCGCCTTTGCTGAAAGCATCGTTTCCACGCTTATCAACGCGGTCGAAGTTAAAAAATGAAAGCCCTCAGTCGAGTTGAACTCGAACGCTCGCTTAACGAAGGAAAAATCCAGCCTCTCTATCTCCTGTCAGGACCGGAACGCTATCTCCGCGACGCCGCGGCCCGCTCGATCACCAACGCGGCGCTTGCTAACACCTTGCTGCGAGAATTCAATGAGGTGAGCTTCAGCTTGCTTAGCGATGACCCTCATGCGGCGATTGCCGCTGCTGAACAGTTGCCGATGATGTCCGACCGGCGTGTGGTCAGAATTCGCGACTTCAGTCGTCTCCGTGAAGCGCAGGAGGATGTGCTGATTGCTTATGTAGGCAACCCAGTGCCTTCGACAGTCGTAATCTTCATTGCTGACGAATTGGACAAAAGAAAGAAAGCAACAAAGTCGCTGTTAGACCGTTGTACTGTCGTCGACTTCTCTCCATTGAAAGACACTGAGGCGAAAGCGTGGGTGAAAACGCGCTTGAAAGAATTGAAGACTGCGGCAGACGATCAAGTTATTAATGAAATCGTGAGGCTGGTCGGCACGGACGTCCAAACCTTATTCATGGAACTCGATAAGCTTGCGTCGGGAGCCGGTGATACCGGCCGCATCACACTGCCACTCGTGGAAGAACTAATTGGCAGATCGCGCGAGCTTGCGAACTGGGACCTCACTGATCAATTGCTTGCAGGGAATCGTAAGAAGGCCCTGGAAACCTTGTATCGATTGCTGGAGGATGAAGCGGAACCGCTGATGTTGCTTGGATTGATCGGCTCCAACTATCGCAAGCTCGCATTAGGTAAGCACGTGCTGATGGATAAAGGCGAGTCGCAAGTTTTCAAATACGTTTATGTGCAGCCCTACAAACAGAGAGACTATCTCAACACGTTGCGGCGGGCAGACGCGGCGAAGTTGGCACATGCGATTCAACTGATCGCGGATGTCGATTTAGCCATTAAGACCTCGCAGGCCACTCCGCGTCTACAGATGGAAATGCTCGTCTGTGAACTTGCGGGATGATCGAGCCGCAGAAAATTAGTCAACCATCAGAGCGCTCAACGAATGTCCGATACGCTTCAGCTTGTCGTCGAGCTGCCCAACACTCAAGCTCACAGAACTAAATCTACGGGTGAAGAGCCTGGTCGTTGCCCGATTCCAACTAAGTTGCGTGTTGCATCACAACGACAAGCTGAAGCGTATCGGACATTCGTTGAGCACTTGGAAAGTTGAGTTGTTCTTGTGAGGTTGAGTGTTGGGTAGCTCAACGACAAGCTGATGAAGCGTATCGGACATTCGTTGAGCGTATCGATCTGGACTGAATCATTTCCACTGTCTCAGATCCGGTTCTACAAAACGCGCGCGAGCTTCGTCAGACCACAACAGCTTGCCAGAATAGAAATCCAGCGCCAGCTTCCCGTTATTCAGCCCGGCGGTTACCAACTTACACTTCTCTACCAAAGAAGCACTGACTGGAGCCTTTTTCAATTCCAGCGCCACCATCTCCAGCCAAAATACTGTGACCGTTTCGTTGTATTTCTGTTTATCGACTTGGTGATGGTCTAGAAATCTGAACAACGCGGCGCGCATCTTCTCTGTGGCCGCTTCGACGGTTAGAGACTGAAGATAGTAGGCCGCTACCACCAGATGCTGCTCGTGATGAAAGTCGTCTTTGCCGGTCTGGCAGGTCTCGAAGTCGTGGACTACTTGATGAATCTCCGCGTCAGTCGTGTACGACATATCGTGTCTCCCAAAATAAACGAGGCGGGTCGAAATCTCGACCCGCCTCAGTTTATTTAAAATCTATTGGCGACCGGTTTATTTGCCGGCCTGGTTCGCACGCACCGTCAAACGCGATTTGTATCTCGCGGCGGCATTCGCATGCAGCACCCCTTTTTGCACTGATTTATCGATGACCGAAATAGCTTCAGGTAGCGTGCGCTGGATTTCGTCGGCTTTTCCTGACTCAAGGGCTGACCGCAGCTTCTTGATGTAGGTACGGACTTTGGTGCGATTTCCGCGGTTTTTGACGCGCCTCTTCTCGTTCTGGCGCATCCGTTTCTCTGCTGATTTATGATTCGGCATTAACTCTCTCCCAATACAACTAGCGCCCATAGTGCCCAATTGGCCCTCAAGCGCAAGCGAGGGAGTTTAGCCGTCGACCGTAGGGGTGTCAAGTTCACCCTGCCGGGGGTAGTTGCTCTTTTCAATGTTGAACATGAGGTTAAGAAACCACGCTCCCGGCTTCGGTCCAACGAGGTGTTAGGTCGCTCCTTACTCAACTCTTGTCAACTTAATCCGTGGCTCAGTCGTTGACTCATCCGCGGTTGGGATTAGCCAGAGCGTGTTGGGCCCTTCCAGTTTGAACTCCACAGCGTGCGACCCATTCATTTGGTTGGCGTTCTTTGCCACGATCGGGTTTATGCTGAGCGTCGATCCCCTAATTTCATAGGTGCCCGCATTTGCAAATAACGGTCTCCACTGCTCAAATCTGGCGATCTTCTCGGCATCGGTTAGGTTCTGAGGGTCTTTGGCTCGCGCAACCGCAGTTCTCGACTCCGCACTCCCCAGGTACACCTGGCTGTAATGGCCTCTTGTGAAAATGATCAAACTCGGCGGGTTTGTATTCGTTATCGTAACGCCCTTCGCAAGGGGATGCGTTCCCGGCACTATGCGCTCGGCAATCTTCCATACGCCCTCAACCGGGGTTTTCGTCTGAGCGAAGGCGGCGCTTGTGGTCAATAGAAAAAAGATAATCGACAAAGCATATCGTTTCATAACGGCTTCCTTCCCGCATTTCCTTATCAATATCACAGGCGTTTGCGACAGAAATAAATATCCCGGACGTCACCATGCGATCGGCCTAACGCCAGTTGACCTGGCAGCTCGATTATGAACCGAGTTCGTCTCTTAGGGCCACAATATCTGCACTAGACCAAAGCTTTTTGGTGACTCCCGCCCATTGCTGCCGTGCATCGTCGCGACTTGTGAATGCGAACGAAATTGTAGTGCATGAAATGTAGCGCGATGGCGTGCATATGATTCTCGACCCTGCCGGAGCGATCGTGTCCTGACCTGGACTGGACCTTTTTGGTGAGAGCGACTCGCGGCTCTGTGTTGTCAGTGGCCAACTGTCTCTAATCGCCATTCCAATCGAAAATCGGCAATCGGCAATGTCTGCATAATTTGACACCACGGAAGCCCTGTAGTAGCGTCAAATTCGCATTTATGACATCCATCCCGGTGCTCACTCAAACCTGCCTAACAATCCCTGTTTGTTCTGTCGTGCAAAGGAGAAAGTTAACTGCAATTGAAGAAGATTGAACTACCGCCCCGTGGTCTCGAAACCCTCTTCGGCGTTCACGACCAAAATATTAAGTATCTTGAATCACTGCTCGACGTACGCATTGACGCGCGCGGTCAAGACGTTTCAATCGATGGCGACCCCGCTGATGTCGAAACGGCTCAGCGCATCCTCGAAGACTTCTCAGATCTCTTTAAAGAGGGTAAGCACTTCACTGACAAGGAACTGCGTGAAGCATTTGCGCAGATTGCCGAAGACCGAGCATTCAGTTTGCGTGATTACTTCACCAAAGCGCGTTTCAGTCCTGCCGGCAAGAAGCAAGTAGCGCCGAAGTCTGCGACCCAGCGGAAGTACATTCAGGCAATTCAGGATAAAGACGTAGTGTTCGGTATCGGCGTTGCCGGCACTGGCAAGACGTACCTCGCCGTCGCGATGGCGGTCCAGGCATTGATGCAGAAACAAGTGAATCGAATCGTGCTTGCCAGACCGGCAGTTGAAGCAGGCGAGAAGCTTGGATTCCTGCCCGGTGATCTGCAAGACAAAGTTGATCCTTACCTGCGTCCGCTCTACGATGCGCTGTTTGATTTGATCGATTACGAACGAGTTACGCGACTGTTGGAAAAACGGGTCATTGAAGTCGCGCCGTTAGCTTTCATGCGCGGTCGAACTCTCTCAGACGCCTTTATCATCCTGGACGAAGCGCAGAATACGACCAGCGAACAAATGAAAATGTTTCTCACTCGTATCGGATTCGGATCAAAAGCCGTGATCACTGGCGACGTCACGCAGGTGGATCTGCCTCAAGGTAAACGCAGTGGACTGATTGAAGCTGAACGCATCCTTTCGAATCTCGAGGATATCGAATTCGTCTACTTCACCGAAAAGGATGTCGTGCGCCACAAACTCGTACAGATGATCATCAAAGCCTACGAAGAGCACACCAAGCGAAGTCAGATATAGATGGCGATGGTCGAAGTTGTTAACCGACAGCGAACGTGTAAAGTCCCCTCACACAAGTGGACCGAACTCGGCAAGAACATTTTGAATCAGATTGGGCGTGGAGGCTCGTCCGCAACGATTGCGTTTGTTTCTGATCGAAAGAGCCGTGAACTCAATCGCACCTTTCGCGGCATCGATAAGCCCACGGACGTTCTTTCTTTTCCTTCTGGAGATGGCGGTCCGGATCTCGGTGACATAGCTGTGTCGATTGAGACGGCGAAGATCCAGGCAAGGCAAAACGGCCTGTCTCTGGAACGCGAGATCGCGCAATTGATTCTTCATGGACTCTTGCATCTATGCGGTTACGATCACGAAACGGACAAGGGAGAGATGAACCGCCTGGAATTGCAATTAAGACGACGATTGAAAATCTGATACTGGGAGCGCGGACGTCTCGTCCGCAAACGCGACGCTAGTCGCGCAGAACTGTTCGCTTCGCTCATTGCGGACGAGACGTCCGCGCTCCCAGTTAATGCATTGAGTTACAAGACAAACCTCGTTGTTTCATTTACTATTCCTCAATCGATGGAACTTGAAATAGGACTCACACTCCTGCTGCTGATTGTTCTGTCCGTACTGGCAACGGTCGACATGGCCTTCGGTCAGTTGAGTGATGTGGGCCTGCGTCGGTTAATTAGCGAAAACGGAGACAAGCCCCGGGCTGGCTCAAGGGTTTTTCTTGAACAGATCCTGGAGAATCGGCCGCGGTTTACCTTCGCGCTATCGGCGATGATCCAGATACTCCTGGTGATTGTTGCCGTCCTCGTAACCTCGATCGCTCTAACCCTATTTCCTGAGCCGCGACTGGTCTTAATTGGCCTCGCCGCCGGATTAGTACTCGCGGGTATCTTTCGTCAGATCGTTCCTCTCTTCATCTCAACGCGTAATCCGGAAGCGACGCTTTTATTCCTGTTGCCGATCGTTCGTCCATTCTTTCCCTTAATGGCTTTTGTCGCCGACCCTTTTCAACGACTCTTCGATCGATCAAAACGAAAAGAACATCAGACGGACATCGGCACTGCTGAGGAGGAAGACGATGATGGTGGCGATCTTCAAGCGCTGATCGACGTTGGCGAAGCCGAAGGAATTCTCGAAGGTGAAGAAGGTGAGCTGATTCAGTCGATCGTTGAGTTTGGCGATACGCGCGTCAGCGAAGTGATGACTCCGCGGCCCGATATCGTCGCCCTGCCCCACAGTGCAACAGTCCGAGAAGCGCGCGACGTTATTCTCGACTCGAAATATTCACGCCTACCTGTTTACCGTGATCAAATCGACAACGTGGAAGGCATAATCTACGTTCGCGACCTGCTTCAATCATGGGCTGATGCAAACGAAGACGAGCAGATTGCGTCACTCGTGAGGCCAGTGTATGTCGTCCCGGAAACAAAGCCGGTCGATGAGCTGCTGGAAGAGATGCAGAAAGCGCACACGCAGCTGGCAATGGTCATCGATGAATACGGCGGCATCTGCGGGCTGGTCACAGTCGAAGATATTCTTGAAGAGATTGTCGGTGAGATCGAAGACGAAGATATCGCCGGCGAAGAGTTGGAAGAGATCGTCGAGACCGGCACCGGAAGTTATGATGTCGTCGGCTCTACAGAGATTGCGAAGATTGAAGATCTCTTCGACCTCGAAATCGATTCCGACGACTTCACCACGATCGCGGGTCTGGTAATCAACGAATACGGAAAGGTTCCGGCGACGGGCGAGCGAATCAACGTTCGAGGTCTCGAAGTAGAAGTGCTGGACGCTGACGAGCGGCGCATATCGCGATTGCGAATCAAGAAGCCCCAGGCTGAAAACGCGTCGGAAGTTGGCGCGAACTGATTGGAGCGCGGTGAATCGAGTTCTAAAAATTCTCGAAGCGGTAACCACGGGCGGACGGGATCGTACTTGCGAGGCATGTGGATCCGAGTTCACCTGCGGCATGTCGTTGAAAGGCTGCTGGTGTTCAGAGATTCAACTGAGTGACGAAACGCGCAGTCACCTTCGTTCGCAATACTCCGACTGTTTGTGCCGGCAGTGTTTGGAAGCGTGGGAAGCAAAGAGCGAAGGGCAAAGGGGAAAGAGTCAGGCTCTTAGCTCTTAACTCTTACCTCTTGGCTCTTTTTCAAAAGATGGCAAAACATAAAAGTAAATTCCTACAAGGGCGGCGCATTGATCCCGCTCCAATAACGAAGAAGCTGAACGTCGCCGACCTAATCGACGATTCGTTCCTTGCTTACAACGCGGCGCGCCTGCGCGAAGCATGTCAACTATTCGACAAAAAGATGTTGGAGCCCGAGGTCACGGTCGGAATGTCAATCACCGGAGCGCTGACACCTGCGGGCCTCGGAATCTCCGCGCTGATTCCTTTAATCAAAGCAGGATTCGTCGACTGGATCATCTCAACCGGCGCGAACCTCTATCACGACACGCACTTCGGAATCGGTCTGGCAATGCACCAGGGAAATGCACAAACCTCCGATATTGTGCTGCGCGAAGAAGAGGTCGTGCGCATCTACGACATATTCTTCGACTATTCTGTGCTGCTGGATACCGACGCTTTCTTTCGCAAGATAATTGAAGGGCCCGAGTTTCAAAAGTCGATGTCGACTGCCGAATTTCATTACCTTTGCGGCCGCTACGTGCATGAGCGCGAGAAGAAACTAGGCATCAAAGACAAGTCGCTGTTGGCGGTCGCGTATCAATATGCAGTTCCGATCTATACGTCTTCGCCGGGAGACTCATCGATTGGGATGAACGTCGCGGCAAAGGCACTTCAAGGAAACAGACTGGCCTTTGATCCTTCATTGGACGTCAATGAAACTGCGGCAATCGTGCTAGCGGCGAAACGCGGCGCGTTTCAAACAAACGGAGCAGGCAAGAAGTCGAAAGGAAAGTCAGCGGTGTTTATTCTTGGTGGTGGCTCACCTAAGAACTTCTTGCTGCAAACTGAACCGCAGATTCAGGAAGTTCTCGGTATCGACGAGCGTGGACATGATTTCTTTCTCCAGGTGACTGACGCGCGGCCTGATACAGGCGGCCTGTCGGGCGCTACACCGGGTGAAGCAGTTTCGTGGGGTAAGGTTGATCCTGATCGTCTGCCCGATGCAGTTGTGTGTTACGTTGATTCAACAGTGGCGCTGCCGTTGATTACGGCATATGCTTTAAGGCGTCACGCACCACGCAAACCCAAACGGCTGTATGACCAGCGCGAAGACTTTATGAAGTTGCTGACAACCGAGTACGCCAAGTCGAAGAGACGCTAATCAATTGGAGAGAACGAGCGAATGGGCGACAACATCCTACCCAAAGAAAGCACTAGAAGTTATTACAACTGCAGCGAATGCCCGGCCTATTGTTGCTCAATCTATGAGCGAGTGCAGGTCACGCCACGCGATATCCGGCGACTAGCGAAGCACTTCAACGTCACTGAAGAGCTCGCCACAAAGCGCTTCACCAAAATGTATGGAACGAAGGAACGCGTTCTGCGGCGCAAAGCTGATCCCCTTTTTGGTCAGGCGTGCCACTTTCTTAATCCGGAAACCAGGAGATGCACGATTTACTTAGCGCGTCCTGCGGTTTGCCGGCAATTTCCCGACACGTCACGCTGTGCGTACTACGACCTGCTGAAATTCGAAAAGAGACAACAGGGCGATCCTGATGCGTTACCACTGGTGAAGATCACGTTTCGCAATGGAAAGTGAAACGATTGAAGATTGAAGATTTTTGATTGATGATTGCTGATTGTTTTGGCAGGTTGTCACATCACCAGTAAGATTCTTCAATCATCAATCAAAAATCTTCAATCAACAATATGAACGAGCTGCTCGCTAGATTCATCGGAAAGAAGATCGATCTTTACTGCGGCGGTGCGTCAAGTTTGCGCGGCGAGGTTTTGAGCGTCGAATCGGGTATTGTTCATCTGCGCGACGATGAGGGTAAGAGTTGTTACGTCGCGATCGATAAGGTCATCGTCGTCTGGGAAGCGAAAGACGACGAACATCGAGCGGGCTTCGTGTCATTTTAGATTGATGATTGTAGATTGATGATTGGAAAACTAGTTTCAATCGGCAATCAAAAATCTACAATCATCAATCAATAAAAATGCCGGCATCGACAGCCGGCATTTTTCTCATCTCGTTGTGCTTTGGGTCTAGTCCGTAATCTTCGTTACAGCAGCGGGAACCTTTCGAAAACCGTCAATCCGCTTTACCCAGTATTCATTAAATGGCGAATAGACGACTCCGTGGTGACGAGAGGCATGATAGAAGCCATTCTGATCGGCAACAACACCCACGTGTGCGAGACCGCTGAAGAAAACCAACGTACCAAACTTGTATTGGTCTTCTGGCGCGGCTGGTTCGAAACGTGACCAGAGCGTCCGAGCACTTGCGCGCTCGAAATCAATTCCTATCGATTGGAAAATACTCCAAACAAATCCGGAACAATCGAATCTATTTGGTCCCGTTGCACCCCACGAGTAACGCGCTCCCAAGCGCTGGTCAATCGCTGCCAGAAGCATTGGTTGGACTTTGAGAGACTCGGCGCTTTTCACTGTCGGTCCGGTCAAAGCAACCACCGGTTTGGCGGGCCGCGCCTCAGCAACCTCAGCTGTTGAAATCACCACCGGATCATCCGGCGAGCACGAAATCTCGTTTACATCGGCAGTGTTGCTTGGAACACGCGGTCGAGTGTCGCTTTGTGCGAATGCCGAGATGGACCAGAGACCAATTGCTAAGGTGGCAGTAAGAACTCGAGGGATCAGTTTGTAAAAAACCATAAACGGGGAACTACCCTTCTCTTCTAGGTTCGATTCAATTTGGTTCGGGTACTTCGCGTGAGGAGATACCGCTGGAGGCAAAACGCATCTTAACGTCTGAAACATGATGCTTCAACAACCAATGTGACTGTTTCGTGACCAAACGCCACACGAACTCAACACACGCACTAAAAGGGTTCACGAAAGACTTACGCATAACAGAATTGCAATTTTGAAATTGAAGGCCAGTGTGCGATCCCAAAACACTTCGCGGTCAATATGAAGGTAATTGCTTGAAATGGGGGAGGAATGTCGCCCGAGGTTTACACACGGTGCAGTCGTCGATAGAGATGTACCGTAAAGAGCAACGTCAAAGCCACTGTCATTGGGCCGCTCCTGAACTAATAAAATGGTCTATGTAATGGGAAGAAAGTACCAATGCGAGAGGGCTTCCAGAGAGGAAAACAACTGATGAATTTCGATCAAAGTGACCCGCAGAATGAAGTCAGTTTTGTTGGCGGCTATTTCATCAGTACCGTTCGCGGTAGCGGACGGCCTGGGCTCAAGATCAGGGAGTTGGGTCTCGGCCGTCCGCTACCGCGAACGGTACTGAATCCAATCGGCAATCAAAAATCGGCAATCGGCAATATCTTCAGGTTCCCTTGCCTGCGTAATTCAGTCCCACGGTGATTATCTTTTGCAGCAATTCATCGTATGGAACACCGCTGTGTTCGGCCGAATCGGCGAAATCCTCTTTGTGAGCGATCTGCGGATTAGGATTGGCTTCGATCAGATAAAAGTGGCCATCCTCCGTCATCCGGTAGTCGAGGCGGGCGTATCCACTCAAAAATAAAAACCTGTAGATGCGCTTCGACAGCCGCTCAATCTTCTTGTGCTGCTCCGGAGTCAAATCAGCCGCGCGCGTGACAACGCCCACTCGCTCCTGGTACGCCGGATCCCATTTCACCTTTAGCGTAGCGATGTTCTCAGCCCCTTCGGGCAGCTTCTCCATAACCAGTTCCCAAGGCGCATAAGTCTGGATGTTCTGATTACCCATCAAACCAACGTAGATCTCACGACCTTTAATGAACTGCTCAGCTATCGCAGCTGTTTTGTTTTTGCTGTGGATAAACTCAACTCGCTGCGTCAGCTTTTCATCGTCGTGAACAATGGAGGCCTGCGCAATTCCCACGGAGCCCTCTTCGCTGATCGATTTCACCAGCAAAGGAAACGTCAGACGCTTCGGTCGCCGTACTTTTCTGTTCATGGGAAACACAGCAAAGTTCGGCACCAAAAGTCGGTGATACGACAAGATCATTTTTGTTAAGGCCTTGTCGTGTGCGAGAGTCAGTCCTCTCGGATTACAGCCCGTGTATGGCTGCTTCATCAGCTCGAGGTAACTAACGACGTGTTGGTCGTACAGCGGGTAGCCATGAAACTCCTCCAGCAGGTTGAAGGCGATGTGTGGCTTGTGCTCCATCAATGCGTTACCGATCACGTTAAGTTGGTTGTAAAGACCAATGGGAAACACCTCGTGCCCAATCTTTTTCAGCGTTGAGATCACGTCGTATTCGGTTTTGATCTCTAACTTGTCTTTATCGCTGAGGCCTTTTAGTGAATCGGGCGGCACGAGATCCTCGTGACAGAGAACGATGATCCGTAGTTTTTTGCGCGGCTCAAAAGTCATACGGCGATCCGGTGGTAACCTGAATGCAGCACGTTCATGACCTGGACAGTTAAGACAATCATGACGCGTCTGCGAGTCGCACGCGTGGGCGTGGCCACGCGCAGTTTGAGTTCCTTGCAACGGTCAATCATGTTTTGGAGCACATGATCGATTGTGTACTGGTGAACGCCTGTTCCTTCGGCAACGATTTGCCTTACTTCGCGCCTCACACTGCGAATGAAACTCGCAGCACTCATCTTTGATTTGTGTCGGGGATCGTCAGAAAAGATTCGCAGTAGATCGCGATCATAGACCGCTGGCCACTCGAAATCGTACCGCTCACGCTTGCGACGATAGTGCTCACGCAGCGTAATTCGAATTGCCGAGAGTGGTTCAACCTTCGTGCGTGTGTGATTGCGCGGCCTTGTACCGGCAACATCGTGCATTAACTCGTCGATGTATTCGAGCTTACGCAAAGCCGGCCAACCTTTGTATCGACGACGCCAACGTGACCGTGGACTTAACCAAACGGCGAAAGTTTCAGCGAAGTCTTCCGCCGGATGCGCCTGTGCGTACCATGCCGGCAAATGCAAAACAAATTTCCGGCTCTTTGGCTTGGGCTTGTAGAAGTCGGGATACGGTTGGGCGAACGACCCGAATAGTTCGCGATGCTGTCGCTTGAAATGGAGACGAAAGGCGGTGTCGAGCGCATGACCTGCTTCGTGTCGCAGAATGCGCATGGCCTCGGTGTCAGTGCCGCCTTCTACTTCGAGCATTTGCTTTCGCTCGAGTTTCACTAGACGTGGATGAGCAAGATAAAACGGGATGGCAATGCCTGGCACACCATCCGGCGAGAACCACTCCTCCGCCAGCCAAACATGCGGCTTGAAGCGAATGCCGCGACCGTTTAGTTCACTGTAGAGACGCTTGATGTGGGGCTCGAGGAAAGAGCCTTTGATCTTTATGGGGAGATCGCAGATGCGGAGGTCTAGCAGTTGTTCATCAGACAGACGATGCCACGGAAACCGATAACTCACGCAAGC
>DATJKB010000109.1:0-3118 GCA_035491875.1 Pyrinomonadaceae bacterium
GACTGGAAAGCCGCACGTCAGACGTTTGAGACGATCCTGAACATGCCGGCTGATGCGATTGCTCGCGCGGTTGCGCTTCACGGTCTCGGCAAGATGACGATTCACGAAGGCGAGTTTAAGAAAGGCCTTGGCCTGATGGAACAATCCGTAGCGGAGTATCCATTAGCACTCGCTTATCGCAATATCGCCGTCTATTGGAATTCCGAAGGCGATTTGGAAAAAGGCAACGCGTATACGCAGAAAGCACTCGCGCTGGATCCCAAAGATCCATACAACCTGGTGTTTGCAGCAGTGTTCATGGCTGCATCGGGTAAGGGAGACGAAGCACTGAAGATCGCTCGTGAGAATCGTAGTCTCCTGCCTGCTTCTTACAACCTGGCAGCGATTTACGCGCAGACCGGTCACCGGCGCGAGGCACTGGCCCTACTTCAGCGCCACTTCTTCAGATACGAACGCTACCAGACGGTTCGGGCGAAGGAGATGATGGAAGCGCGCGTCGATGCGGTGTTTGATTCATTGCGAAACGACCGTTCATTCATGGCGCTCACTAAAGGTGCTGATGGAATGCTTCCAATGCCGATGCGTGACATGCGCGGCAATCAGAACCAACAGCGCTAACTCGAGCCACGAAGAATATTGGCAAACCAAAGCGTTGGCTTGTTCATTAGAACCAGCCAACGCTTTTTTCATATAAATACCGGCTTCCTGATTTGGGTTTTTCTCTGTGCAGCCTCCGTGTTCTCTGTGCCTCCGTGGTGGAGTTTCTAAGCAAACTGATCCACCACAGAGACACAGAGAACACCGAGGTTGCACAGAGAAATTCAGATCACTATTCAACTAATGCTGAAGGTTTTAACCTCTCGATTAGCGGCCACAATCCTGCTCCTGCAATTTGTGGCCGTTCACGTCGCAGCCCAAACAGAAATCAAACGCGATTCACGCTATCCTGCTCACTGGTGGACGCCGATATCTGACCCAAGTAAACCGGATTGGGAAATACTGCCACAGGAAGCTGGACCAGGCGAGGTGATCCTTTCGAAGCGACACGAGCTCGGTCTGCTATCAAACTTTGCTCCCACTCCATTCACTTATCGTGGAAAACGTTACGCTAGTCTCGAAGGCTTCTGGCAGATGATGCTCTATCCGGAAGGTCCGAAAGATCCGCGTGCGAAAGCGTCTAATATCGAATGGAAGTACACGCGCGAACAGGTGGCGCAAATGACTGCCTTCGAAGCTAAATCCGCAGGTACGCTCGCGGAACAGAACATGGAGCGAATTAGTATCGACTGGGTGACGTTCGAAGGGAAACGATTCAAGTACCGCTCGATGAAACCCGGCGAGCACTATCGTTTGATTGTTGAAGCAACGCGCGAGAAAGTGAAACAGAATCAGGAAGTCAGACGTGTGTTGCTGGCGACTGGCCATCTGATCTTAAAGCCAGACCACCACGGTGAAAGCAACGCTCCACCTGAATGGCGTTACTATGAGATCCTGATGAACATCCGACGCGAGTTGAGAAATGGGCAATGACTGAAAGCGAGCGCCGGCGGCGACAATTAGCTTTTTCAGCTGTGGGGAGTGTTTTGGTTTTACTTCTGATCGTTGTCACCTGCTCTGTTTACCTGTGGAAGAAGGCGTCAACATCCGAAGGGCAAATGTCTAAACAGGCCGCCGCGGACACCGTCGAAGAGGTCACGATATGTCGGTTAGCGGCAGACCCAGCCAAGTACAATCAAAAGCTCGTAAACGTCACTGCGTTTCTTTCGCTCGGATTTGAAGAATCCTTCCTTTTCGATCCTTCGTGTCCATCATCGCGATTCAACATCTGGTACGACTTTGGTGGTAAAAAATCGACAGGCACGATGTACTGTTGCAATGTAGTACCTTCTCGCACACGGCCTGAAGACGTGGTTGTTGAGGACATTCCGATTCCGCTCGTCGTCGATCAGAACTTCGACACTCTCGATCGGCTCCTACATCGGTCCGGCGGTGGCATCGTTCACAGCTCTGTTATTGGTCGATTCTTCTCCGGACAAAAAATGGAAGCTGCCGATGGAATTGATCGGTGGGTGGGTTACGGTCATCTTGGTGCCAGCAGCCTCTTTATGGTCCAACAAGTGTTACACGTAGACCAGCACGACCGTACAGACGTGGATTATGACTCGTCACAGGCCTACCCCGAGTGGAACGGAGACTGTTTCTATCAAAGTCTCAGCCAGCTGGAATCTGCTATTGAAGTGCAAAGGCAAGCGGATGCCGACGGTGGCTCGTGGATGTTCGAAGATCCAAAGCGCGTCGCTGTCGAGGCCTTAGCTAAGCAACTCAAACTTAACCCCGTGTCGCTCGCGAACATAAAACTGAAACGTCAGGCTCAAGGTCGGATGTTTTTCGAATGGCGATTGAACAACCAAAACAGACCCTTTGCCGTGGTTGTCACGCGTCCATACCCTCTGGTTTTCTTTGCAAAGACAAGTAAAGTCGCGTGGGTCCCTAGCGGCGTTTATCGGTTATCTTGCAATGACTGATGCTTTTTAATTAATCCGTGCTGGAGAAAACTAAAACTTGACCTCAACCGCCTCCGCTGAACCGCACGACTATCAAATCTGGAAAGTAATCACTGCATCAGCAGTTGGCACCATGATCGAATGGTACGACTTCTATATCTTTGGCAGTCTCGCCGTAACCATCTCGCCGCTTTTTTATCCTACAGGCAACAAGACGTTCGCGCTGATCGCTTATCTATCGACATTTGCGGTGGGTTTCGTCGTCCGACCCTTCGGTGCGCTCTTCTTCGGACGCATCGGCGATCTGGTCGGACGCAAGTACGCATTTCTGGTAACGCTGCTGATCATGGGCGGCGCAACCGCGGCGATCGGCTTTTTGCCGACCTACGCGACGATCGGCGTATTCGCCCCAATCATTCTCCTCTTGATTCGCGTGCTTCAGGGGCTCGCGCTCGGCGGTGAATACGGCGGCGCCGCGGTTTACGTCGCGGAACACGTACCCGACGAACGACGCGGCTTCTACACGAGCTTCATTCAAATCACAGCGTCACTCGGACTGTTCCTGTCGTTAATCGTGATCTTGCTGGTCCAAAACGTGATCTCACGCGACGCGT
>DATJKB010000110.1:0-10528 GCA_035491875.1 Pyrinomonadaceae bacterium
ATCTTCCCCAGGCATCCCGATGTCACTCATTAAAACATCAGGCCGCCATTCAACCAGTGTCGCCAGAGCTTCACCAGCTGATTCGCAAGCTTTCACTTCCGCACCCATACGCTTGATTACAGTGCTGATGACCTGGCGCGCCTCCGGTTCATCGTCGACCAACAACACGCGCAATCCTTCCAACGTATGCTTGTCAAAGCCATTGGTCTCGCTGCTTACATGAAGCGGAGCTGGTGTCGGTTCAGGTAGCAGCGGAAACATCGCGGAGAAGGTTGCGCCTTTACCGCCTCCTTCGCTGTCGGCCCAAACCGTTCCGCCGTGAAGTTCGACAAGATGTCTGACGATCGCCAGCCCTAAACCCAGGCCTCCAAAGTTGCGCGTCGTAGAACTATCCGCTTGACGAAAACGATCGAATACACTCGGCAGGAATTCCGGTTCAATACCCAGTCCGTTATCGTGCACGGTCACTTTCGCATGCGGACCCTCTTGTTCGAGTCGTACCTTGATCGACCCGCGATACGGCGTGAACTTCACTGCATTCGATAGTAGATTCCACACGATTTGCTGCAGACGTGCGGGATCTGCCGAGATCGCTCCGAGACCGGGTTGCGCGGAATAATCCAACGTAATCTGTTTTGCATCTGCCGCGGGCCGCACGACATTAATCGCCGCCTGAATCACAGACGAAATATCCAATGGCCGGACATCAAGATGGAGCTTGCCCGAGACAATTCGCGAAACGTCCAGGAGATCGTCAATGAGTTGCGCTTGAACGCGGGCGTTTCGTTCGATCGCTTCAAGACCCTGATTCAACAAAGCTTCGTCTCGCTCTGGACCGCGAAGTACACATGCCCATCCCAGGAGCGATGTAAGAGGCGTTCGTAACTCGTGTGAAAGCGTCGCGAGAAACTCGTCCTTGATTCGATTCGCAGCTTCAGCCTCAATGCGCGCTCGCTGAGCTCGCAACAACAATTGACCGCGAGCTTCTTCTGAGCGCTGCAGTTCCGCAACGTACGTCGAGAGCTCTTCGACGTGGCGTCTCGCAACGTCCGTTTGAATGGCTGAGGCTTCGATATTCTTTAGATAAATCTGGTAGGTGAAGTAGATGATTAAGACAATCGGTAAAGTAGCGATTACTGCGTAGAAGCCATAAGTCTTAATAAGACTGGCAACAATCGCAGCGGCCGACGCTCCCGCGAAATACGTGACCGCGGTCCAAAGGTAATAAGTCTTCCATGTTTGCCAGATCGATTCGCCAACCTTGTACGACTTCTCGATTGCTATCAACCCACTGTTTGCGCCGTACTGGACCACCGCAGTCACACAAATTGCCAGGAAAAAACTGGCGGAAAAACCACTGCGAATGATCTGCGTTGGCGGGCCGATAATCGCGGTTAGCGCTGTTACCGTCAGAAAAGTTGAGCTAGCGAGGATCGCAGAGTTAAAGAGGATCGTACGCGGCCGTTTGCTTATCAGCAGCGTAGTACAAACGCCTTCAAGCGCTGACATCAAGATTGCCGAAGCGCCACCGTAGAGAAACAGCGCGAGGAAAATGAAGGTATCTGCGACTGTGATTCGGCCACTGACCTTCGGGATCCTGACTGCGATCAACGAGCTGCCGATCACCAGGAGCGTGAGTACGCCGAACTGTAGGTCAACCTGCCCAACAGGAAGCTTCAGGATCGAAATCAGAATAATCGCGGAACCAACTACAACCAACGACCACATGTAGATCCGCGCCACTCTGCGTCGATTCAATGGTCCAACATCTGCCGCACTCATCTTTAGGGGCGACTCCAAAACCCTGTTTTATTTTCAGGTTTCGACACCAGTCATCGACAGCTATCTGATGTCTCGCAAAAGAACGAATTGCAAGTGGAAGAGAGGTAATGCCTAACGCCGAAGTACTACCAATTCTTAAGAACCTGCGCGTCAATAATCCAGACAATCAGCGCCCTCGTCTGGTTCGGCTGCCATTGTCGTAGATTCGTCGCCATTCATTGTGGCTGATTGGGCGATCGCTACAAAGTCGCCGGTAATGATACCGTCGCCTGTAACTATGCCGTCGCCTGTAATTATGCCGTTACCAAGGGGCTGGCCATCCAGCAAATTGCCACCAATCAGATAGACCACGGCGAGGAATGGTATTCCATCACCGGTGACTATTCCGTTGCTCGTAAGTATCTGATCGCCCGTCACTATACCGTCAGACAACATAGTTGGATCGGTCGAAACCACCCCATCCCCGGTGATAATTCCGTCGCCAAGGACACCTCCGGTTCGATAGATGCCCTGGTACTTGGTGATCAGCTCTGAGCCTGTTGCATACGTGTAGTTAAGGATGATTCCTCGCGACCAGGTGAAAGTGTGGTTGCCAATCGTAGTTTCTTCCACGGGCAGATCGTTCGTCGTCAGTAATGGTTCACCTGCCGCGGTGCTTGAAGTTAAATCGAGACGTACCAAAGCAGCCAATTTAACTGCGCCGGCAGCGTTCACCTGACCTGCGCCCTGTTCGAGCATGTTGAAGCCCGCTAAAGGCTGAGCCGTGTACATCATCAACGCCTTAATCAGGTTCGGTGAAAGCGTGGGATTGGCTTGCAGCATTAGCGCAGCCACACCGGCGGCTACTGGAGTCGCCATTGATGAACCGCTCAAGTACATCATCTTGCGATTGTCGACAGGACTGACGCCCGCATCGAGGGCCGGATTCTGATTGACGAGTAAATTATTCGCCGCTTGAGCTTCGATCAATCTATTGCCAGGAGCAACGAGGTCAGGCTTGACGAGATTGTCGTAACTCACGATGCCGTTTGCGTCTACCGAAAAACTCCGCGTTGGCCCACGAGAACTGAATGAAGCAACGCCGTCGTCTGAACGACTATCGGTGCCGAACGTATTCGACGCGCCAACAGTAATCGCTGAAGGTTCATTTCCCGGCGAATGAATGTGCCCGTACAACCGATTTCCGTTTGCGTCGGCACCGTTGTTTCCCGCAGCAGCAAAAACTACGATCCCGGAATCGACCAGGCGACGAACGGCGCGACAAACAGGATCGTTTCGATAGGAGTCGATCGCGGGCATGCCCAAACTCATATTCACAACGCGAATGTTGTAGAGCTCTCCATTAGTCGCAATCCAATCGAGCGCCCGCAATACTCCGCCCGTTGTGCCGATGCCCTGGGAGTTCAATACGCGCAGGTTCAGAATGTTCGCGTTCGGTGCAACACCAACGTACTGAGCATTTGAGATGCGACCGTTACCCGCGGCCAGGGCCGCGACGTGTGTTCCGTGGCCGTATGGGTCATCGATGCGACCTTCGCCGGTGAAATCCTGGTTATAGACGACGCGGATATTGTTCGATCGATCAAGAAACGCTTTGTGGGTGTTGTCGATTCCCGAATCGACTACTGCGATGCCAATTCCTGTTCCGTCAAACCCGTTGGCGTTCGTTCCGCTCGTGACGCGGACTTGATCCGCACCGGTCGTGGCAGACAGGTGACCGAGGGATCTCACTTCGCGGTTGAGTGAAACGTACGCCACATCCTGCCGGGCAGCCAGATTGACGGCGGCATTCGCTGAAATAGTGACGACGCGAAGTCGAAAATTATTAAAGCTACGGACATTAGTGCCGCCCGCTTCTTCAACCGTGGAATCGAGCGCAGTATCCCAGCTATTCCTCGGCTGGATAATGACTCTCACCTGCTCTGAGCCATGTCCGCTCGAGACTTTTTGTAGGACGTCCTTCGAAACTTTGTGGCCAAGCGAATCTGAACCGGAGTCCGCTTGAACTCTGCGGGAAAGCGGCGAGGCGAGGAGAACGAATGTGAGCGCGCAAAGGCCGCTCAGTATCATCGGGTAAAGAAAACGCTTCATTGGGCGACTCCACCGACTGCTTGGAAATGAAAGCGGCTTAGCGCGATTGATTAAACCGATGGGTTTATGGCATTGCGGTAAACCTGCGAAGGCCTGGGGGAGAGCGGATCGTACCAGAGAGTTAAACAGTTTTCAACGTATTAAATGTTACAAAACTGTTCCGGCGCCTAAAGGTCCGCGCTGGGTGTCTCTTTCATTGAGAACTATCTGACAACTCTTTGAGGGTTTTATAAGGACTTCCCTGTGTCAGGTGTCGTCTAATGGCTCGTGTCAGATAAAACGCAGACCTCACAGCAGATGGTGCTCCTTTGCTATCCGATGTGAGGTGAGGGTCGGTGCCATCGGTCAATCGCCCAGCAGTCTGCGTCGCGCCGTCAAGGTGAGGCCTTCTACCTTCCCTCTTGACTCATGCGGGAGGTTAGACAGTCCGGCGCGGAGTAGATCGAAGCGTCGGTGACGTTGAGCCTCATCTCACATCTGATCGCAAAACTCCAACCTGTGTCTCACGTTTAGATTTGAAATTTGAGATCTGAGATTTGCGACTTGAGGTCTGAGATTTAAGGATCTGGGATAGGGGTCTGGGATCCGGGGTTGGGATTTGAGGTGTGAGCTTTGAGGTCTGTTAGTAGTTCCTAATACCTCGCCGTGCGGGCGAGGGTTCTGATGCAAACGTCGGAACGCGTGTGACGTCTGGTGGGGATGTTCAAATGCGAAGCGCCGACGCAATCCGCTCAGTGATTCTTACCCGCGCGGCAGGCCCATTGACGACTTTTGAGATCTCCGATGAGATCTGAGATCTGAGATCTGATAGCGGTGCGAGCTTTTCTTCCCAACTTGACCGAAGGCCCCGGTCAAAGGTGACCAGGTCGGTCTTTCTGATTGACCTCACGATCCGGCGTTTGCTCGACGCGAACGCCAAAAACCTAGCAAAACGGCAAAGTCTAAGTACTGTCTGCACTGGCATGGGGGGTGCGATAGCAGGGCCAAGCGATCGTGCGGTCGTCAATAAAAAAATATGGAAACCTCCCGGAGTCGCCCGATGAACAAGAAGTGGAAACAGCCTATCGTCTCGCTCGTTACAATTCTCTCTTTAGTCTTTTCAATGTGTTCAGGCATCCTGCTCATGGACAGAGCAGCGGCGCAAACGAATACATCGACCAATAGAAAAACGGCAGACGCAACCTCGTACCTGCGCAACCTCACCAAATTAGCCCGCGAAGGAAAGCTCGAAGCGGGTGCAGCCAACGCTGCTGTCAAACCCGTTATCGACATCCTGTCGAAGGGCCAACAGAACAATCCGGTTCTGATCAGCGAGAGCAACTTGAATGCGAACGCCATCGTTCAACGCTTGGCGCAAGGCATAGTCGACGGCGATGTGCCGGAGAACCTCCGCAATTCGCAGGTGTTCGCGTTGGACGTTTATGGCTTATTCAACGGCGCGAGCGCTGGTGAAATTGAAAGCCGCGTTCGCACGGTCGTCGCCGAAGTAACGCGCACCCGAAATTCGATTCTCTACGTTGATGAACTGCATCAGTTTCTCGGAGAGCGCGCGACCGGCCGGGTTTCCGCCATAGTTCAAAGAGCGATTGCTGACAGCAAGCTGCGCGTTATCGGTTCAACCTCGCGCATCGCTTACAACAAATATATCGCTTCAGACGTAGCTCTCGACGTACTGTTCAAGCAGGTTGAGGTTGATTCCGCTGAGGAGACTAGCGAAAACGAAGACGCTACCGAGAACAACGGTTTCCAGGGCATCAAACTCTCCGGCGACATCGCCCAACTGATTCAGGGCGCATCTGCAAAACAGCGCGCAACCGTGATCCTTTCAGTGGACAACACCCGCAGCGCTGAGTTAACCAGTCTCTTTCAACGCCATGGAGTTCAAGTAACTGCACGGATGAACAACCTCGGTGTTGTTCAAGCCGACATGCCTGTCAGCGCAATCGAGGCACTTGCTAAGAGCAGATTGGTTCAGCACGTCTCTGCCGACAAGCAGGTCCGCGCGTTCGGCCATGTCACCACCACAACCGGCACCGACGCAGTTCGCATGCAGACAAAGACCAACTTGTTTGGCGGAACCACGACCTATTCTTTGGATGGCACTGGAATCGGTATAGCGATCGTTGACTCCGGTATCGACGCGAGTCACAAATCATTCCTTTCTATCAACGGGCAATCGCGGCTCGTTTATAGCAAAGACTTCACCGGCGAAAACCGCACGGACGATCCTTATGGTCACGGTACACACGTCGCCGCGACTGCTGCTGGAAACGGCCGCATCGCAAACGGCAAGTACATGGGTATCGCCGCAAACGCCAACATCATCAACCTTCGGGTTCTAAACAGCACCGGAGTCGGCTCAGTTTCTGCGCTCTTGGGTGCACTAAACTGGCTACTTGCGAACCGCACAACCCACAACATCAGAGTAGTAAACATGAGCCTGGGCACGCTGGCCGTCGATTCGTACAAGAACGATCCAGTCTGTAAGGCCGTTCGTACTCTCGTTGACGCTGGTGTAGTGGTTGTCGCGGCTGCCGGTAATAACGGAAAGAATTCGGCCGGTGCGAAACTGTATGGTCACATTCATTCGCCCGGTATTGAGCCGTCGGCGATCACCGTCGGAGCCGCCAATACCTTCGGAACAAACAGCCGCGCAGATGATGTGATGGCGAGCTATAGCTCGCGTGGTCCAACTCGCGGCTTCTGGACGGACGCTGAAGGAGTCAAGCACTACGACAATATCATTAAACCCGACCTCGCTGCCCCGGGTAACAAACTGATCGCCGCTCAAGCGGACGCGAATCTCCTTGTTAGTGAAAACCCGTCACTTGATGCCGGCGTCAGCGATGCGGAGAACCGTCGTCAGATGTTCCTGAACGGTACTTCAATGGCTGCACCAATCGTGGCCGGTACCGCCGCCTTGATGCTCGACATGAACGACAAGCTGACGCCAAACATGGTCAAGATGATCATGCAATACACGGCTCAGCAACTCGCGGGCTTTAACACATTCGAACAGGGCGCTGGCGAGATAAATGTCGAGGGTTGTATCCGTCTGGCGAAAGTTGTTCGAACCGATCTTCTTTCTTCAACACTGCTCAATTCTTCGTTGCTGAATTCTGCAGCCCCGACACCCCAGACCACCATTGCCGGGTATACATTTAACTGGTCGCAGGGAATTCTCCTTAACCGCAAATTCGCCAAAGGCTCAAACCTGATAACCAGATATCAAAAGGTTTACGGCTTAGGTGTGTTGCTCGGTGATGGTGTGTTGCTGGGAGATGGTGTGTTGCTGGGAGATGGTGTTCTGCTTGGTGACGGCGTTTTGCTGGGCGACTCGATCATTACCAGTAACGGCGTTCTGCTTGGCGATGGTGACATCCTATGCAGCGTCGGCGTGTTACTCGGCGACGGTGTTCTGCTTGGTGATGGCGTGCTGTTGGGTGACGGTGTGCTTCTGGGCGATGGCGTACTGCTGGGCGACGGAGTCCTGCTCGGCGATGCCTATGTCCAGGCGCAATCGGCCGCCCTCGATGGCGACCTAACTACCTCAATGGAAATCGAAGTGGATGACGGAGTTGATTATCTGGGTTACTAACCAGCATAGGGAGACAAGGAACGATGAATCAACTTACCACCACATCGGAGCGAAACATGAGACAGGTCGAAGCCCCAACGCTAAATGCACTGATGACCGAAGTCATGGCGGACACTCCATACATTCCGGAAGCCGACGTTACTGTCCACGTCTTCGAACTCAAAGAAGACGACCGGAACGAAGTGCTCGCCTTCCTGGCAGAGCAACCGGTGCACACAGTCTGTATCGCCGGCCTGATCCGCGACAACGGTTTCGGCAGTCCACACAATCGCGGCACGTTCTACGGCTGCCGAAATTCCGAAGGCCGTTTGGAAGGTGTCGCATTGATTGGTCACGCAATCCTGCTCGATGCACGCACGGATCGAGCGAATCTGGAATTCGGATTACTGGCCCAAACCTTCCAACGCACTCACATCGTTCTCGGCGAGAAAGACAGAATAGAATCGTTCTGGAACTACTATGCTGACGCAGGACAGGAAATGCGTCTCGCCTGTCGTGAGCTGCTCTTCGAATTGCGCCGCGCTATGCAGATTCGCGAAGAAGTTGAAGGACTTCGACTCGCAACCGCGGACGATATCGACAAGATCGCGCCGATTCAAGCGGCAATGGCGGAAGAGGAAAGCGGCACTAACCCGTTGGCCGTCGATCCCCAAGGGTTCGTCGCCAGATGCCTTCGCCGTATCGAGATGGGCCGCGTCTGGGTGCTCGAACAAGATGGCGAACTGATGTTCAAGGCTGACATCCAGGCTGACACCCCTGACGTCGTTTATCTTGAAGGCGTTTGGGTTAACCCAATCGATCGTAACAAAGGGCTGGGACGGAAATGCTTGCGTCAACTTGGCCATCAATTGCTCACTCGCACCAAGGTGGTCTGTGTGCTGGTGAATGAAGAGAACAAACGCTTGCACACGTTCTACCGAATGTGCAATTTCAAGATGCGCGGCGTCTATGACTCGATCTTCCTCGAACAAACACAAAGGATGCGCGAAGCTAACTAACTCGTAAATAGTGAATATTAAATCGTGAATCGTGAATCGTTGACCTGACCAGACGATTTACGATTCACGATTTACTATTTCACTTCAACACCGCGGCTTGTGCACTCAGCTGCAACAGATGCCAGCGCGGGAAAGTGCTGATCGTTTCATTCGGCAACACAAGAATGTAAGCCGTCTGAAAATAAAGTCTCTCTGGCGCCACCCATTCCAGCCGAACAATCGGATTGAACGAAGCGGGAACACCCTGCGATGCGGCATGGGCCACTGGAGATGGCGAGCCTGCAGGCGCCGCATTGCTGCTTTCCTTGCTTCCCTGTTGCGCTTTCTTCGCGGCGACCTTCTGCTCATAAACTACCGAGGCTGCTATCAATTGATCGCGCATCGGCAATCGCGCTTGCGTAGGCCTATCCGTCGCAGCATCGTAGATTGCCACGTCTGTCTCGAAAGCAGTTGCAACTTTCGAAGCATCAGGCGACCAAACGGGCAATGCTTCCGCCAAACCATCATCAAGTAATCGTTCCTGACCATCGGGTGTTAACAGGCGCGGTCGACCAACCGGCAGTTTCGATTGTCGTTCTCGCGCATCCCATTCAGCTTCTTTGCAAGCGAGGGCGACCAGCGCATGACTGTCAGGAGCCCACGCAAACGCAAAATAAATCAACCCCTCACGCGAGGTTATTGGTTTCAGGTCATATCCATCGCGATTGCAAACGTAGATCTGTTCGGTTTGAAACGCTGCTACGGGAGCAAAAGTCGGCGCTATCGTCGCTGACGGCTGAGGGGACGCGGACGGTTCCTCGATTACAACAGGCGGCGTAGGACTCGGACTGGGCATCGCCCGCTTGTGCGCAATGAAGGTCACCAGATTGTTGTCGGGCGACCACGCGACAGTTTCGGGAAAGACACACGACAACGTCGGCGGACTAAGGTTCCGGAGAAACTGACCATCTGAACTGTAAAGGTCGATCCGAAAAGCCGACGTTGGTTCTTCGTCAGTTCCGTAAAGCGCCAGCACTCGATTGCCGTCAGGTGACTTGACCGTACGTATCAATGCATCGTCCGTCCGCCGCGAAGAGAAATCTTTCTGAATCGCCTCGAGTTTCTCACCGGGATCCTCAATCTGCTGGCGAGGAGAATCGACATCCGGTTCCAGCCGGTATGCCAGCACGCGCGCTGGCACATCGCGCAACACGCGCGGACGAACATCCTGACGATCGATCACAGATTTGCAGCCCGAGACCGATAGGAAAAGGCTAAGGAATGTATAGATAAGAGTGTTCGTGGTTTTCGTGCGGGCTCGAAAATTATTGGACATAGCGAAACGGCCGCTGGCGATTCTTAATTGTCTCGCGTCGGCCTCGGTTGAATGCGCTCCTGTCGATTGAAAACGAGTTCACGGACGAGCACCGGATGAAGCGCGAGTAAGGCTCGAATGGTGTTGCGCGGTGAAAGATGATCGTCGTCACCCTCATCAAGGTCAACGCAATTGTGTTCTATCGATCGAGCAAGACGTCGCGTCACTGATTCGTAGCTGGGCGAGTCGGCCACGTAAGCCCTCACCGCCATAGCGCCTATTAAGTCGCAGGTCAGTTCCTCCGCGCGCTGTCCGCGGATATCGATACCTGTTAATGCAGATGCCTTAAGTGAGACTGCTGCAACCAGTGCTCGCAAACTGTCAGCGTTCCCATCAGCGATGTGCATAAGTTCGTGCGCGAGCACGCCGATCATTCCCTCGTCCGACCGCAAACCAGCGAGAAAAATGGTTCCGAAAGTGATTGTGTGCGGTCGCGTTAAAAAAACGGAGGCATTATCTCTCGAGTCCATGTCGGGTTTGACTCGTCTCACCGAACGCACCCGCATGATTGCCTGCTCAATACGAAGCCGATAGCGCCCTGATCTCTGGAAACCGTATTCCAGCGCCAGCTGTTGAAGCGCTGAGATCAAGAGAGTTTTTGCTAGGGGCAAGACGCGCTGCGCGCGCTCTAATCCTACCTGCGCTTCTGGTGAATGAACTGGCAGAGAAGGTCGCGCCTGCATCTCGTCGATGGGAATGTTGCTT
>DATJKB010000111.1:0-8207 GCA_035491875.1 Pyrinomonadaceae bacterium
CAAACGGCTGCCCCGCAAAGAGCTCGGCGATGTGGATATAACTTCGCGCGTCGTGGTCGATCAGCCACGCCGCAAGACCAACAGGCGAATCCTGCATTCCATAAATGCTCTGCGGGCGGTTCGCCATCTCGAGTGCGTAGCCCACACCGCTTTTGTAGAAGGAGGCCAACTGCTCGCACGCGTGCCTTTCGTCTGCTGAGAGATCGGTTGGAAGGGGGCTGCCGGTCTGGAGCGCCTTATCGATCTCTGGTGGAACCGCGAAAGCCCAATTGAGATGAATGGCGAGCAATTCCGGAGGCGCCTGTGTACCCATCACATCCGCGACCATCGCACCCCAATCGCCGCCTTGTGCCGCAAATCGCGTGTACCCCAGGCGCTTCATCAGCACGGTCCAGGCACCCGCGATGTGCGGAGGGTCCCAGCCGGTAGTGATCGGTTTGCCAGAAAACCCGAAGCCCGGCAGCGACGGGATCACGACGTCAAAAGCGTCCGAGGCACTTCCGCCATATGCGGTTGGATTCGTCAATGCATCGATGATCTTCAACAGCTCGATGATCGAGCCCGGCCACCCATGCGTGACGATCATCGGCAGCGCATTTTCATGCTTCGAACGAACGTGAATGAAATGAATGTCGAGTCCGTCGATCTCGGTCACAAAATTCGGTAAGGCGTTCAGCCTCGCCTCGACTTTGCGCCAATCGTATTCCGTCGCCCAATAGCGCGCGAGTTTCTGCATTGTCGCGAGTTGCACGCCTTGTGATGCGTCGGTGACTGTTTCCCGTTCAGGCCACTTGGTCACGCTGATGCGCCTGCGCAATTCCTTCAGTTCCGCTTCTGGAACATTCACCTGAAACGGACGAATAGCGGTTTTATCCGATGCCTGCTCAGTTGCTGTGTTTTGCGTCATGGTGTTCTCCTTCTCATTAGTGCTTGCCTGCGAATCAGTAAGTGTTTCGGCAATAGTCCTCGACCTGAGTGTGAGTCCCAGACCTAACATCGAAGTTACCTTTAGGAAGTGGGCGTGATCTTTCATCAGTTTGGGTCATGATGTCCTAGCGGTTGTCTTCAGCAGTGTTGGACTGTCCCGTTTGTGTGATAGGGCCTTGCCTCAAAAGTCGTCATTTGTCGGATTCAGTACCATCGGCGATAGCCGATGGCCGAGTAATACTCAGGGCATTTGCTATCGCAAACGCTACTGATTAATAGCAACCTGACTTTGAGGGCAAAGCCTATGATCATCATGTGGTCTCTCAGGCGTGGCCACGGGAACATCATGGTGCGTACTTGGTGAATATGAAGTCGCGATCTTTGATTGCCTTGTGGCAAGGAAAGCACCCCTTCATCGCAGCCTCGTCCGTGGGTTTGCCGTCCTTATCAAATGACGAGTACCCCCAGCCACCAGTCGCGGCGTATTTCTTCGAGTCCTTGACCATAAATTGAAGGTAAGCATCCGTGGGTGGACCGGCCACGAAAGACTGCTCACGGCCAAAACTTTTGTTGTTTTCGGCAGACGGAACGTAGCTCCAGGCTATTCGTCCAACGATTGCGCCTTCCGGAAACGGAAGCTTGCCCTCCCGGTAAGCTTTGATCGCTATGTCATTTCCCAGAACCGCACGAATATCGTTGAGCTCGCCCGCTTCGTGGGCCACTGAGACCACCTTCCAGTCACGGTATCCCGGTGGAATTTTCTTTACGAAGATCGGGGCTGCCTCTTGAGCAGTGACGTGGCGAGATGTGGTTGCCGTGAACACAACAACAACGGCCAGCGTTGCAATTCCAACCAGCAACAGAGTCGACTTTTTCATGATGGTGCCTCCTCTAAATATGCAGTGGTTGAAACCTCTACTGCATTCATCCGATTCGTTCCGGTTCGTTGAGCCTGCCGGAGTAAATCACAAGTAAAAATGCGAATCTATTGCACCAAAGTATCGATCGATACTTTGGTATTGATCGGGGTATTGATCGGGGTATTGATCGCGCTCGGTACCAATACCAAAGTACGATAGACATCCGGCTTTGATAGGCGCATTCTCGGTAACTACCGTTCGATGGATGAGAAACGAGTTGCGAGTCATAGTCAATGGTTACACTTCCCCTAATTACAGTGATTGATGACGACGAATCTGTGCGCGAGTCTTTGCCTGATTTGCTGAGGGAATTTGGTTTCGATGCGCAGGCTTTTTCGTCGGCTGACGAGTTCCTGGCTTCTGAATCGATTGCGAAGACGAGATGTCTGGTTCTCGATGTGGCCATGCCCGGCATGACTGGACCAGATCTGCAACAAGAACTAACGCGTCGCGATCAATCAATCCCGATCGTCTTCATCACGGCCCAGAGAGATGACGCGGTTCGTCCACGTTTAATCGCCCAGGGCGCAGTTGACTGTCTCTTCAAGCCGTTTGAGCCCACGGATCTCTTAGACGCGCTTAACACCGCGCTTCGAGTTGATTGATTCAGTACTTGGACCGACACGATGTCAGCAGCAGCAAAGTCGCAGCAGAAGCCGATCGTCTTTGTGGTGGATGACGACATCTCGGTGCGGGAATCGCTCGAACTCCTGATTCAATTTGAGGGTTGGCAGCCGGAGACGTTTGCGTCTGCGGAAGAATTTTTGTCGCGGGCACGATCGAACACGCCAAGCTGTCTTGTACTCGATGTTTCGCTGCCGGAAATCAACGGTCTTGAATTGCAGAAGCTCATCGGCTCAGACCGCACCGACATGCCAATCATTTTTATAACCGGCCATGGCGACGTTCCTATGACTGTGCAGGCTATGAAAGCCGGAGCGGTCGAGTTCTTAACGAAGCCATTCGACGATGAAGTGCTGTTGAGTGCTATCCGACACGCCCTCAAACGCAGCATGTCGGTGCTGGACGATCAAACTGAGATCTCAGCGCTGCGCAGCAGTTACGAATCACTGACCCGTCGCGAGCAGGAGGTGCTGCGCTTAGTAGTTGCTGGAATGTTAAATAAGCAGATTGGTTTGAAACTCGGGATCAGTGAAATCACGGTCAAGGCTCATCGAGGCAAGATGATGCAAAAGATGAAGGCTGATTCTGTCGCCGACCTGGTAAAGATGGCAGTGCGACTCGGCCTCGCACCAGCGAAAAATCCATGGCATACGACTGAACGTTCAGGAGAAAGGAAAACTCAATGACTCAATCGACAAAGAATATCGTTCTCGTCCACGGCGGCTTCGTCGACGGTTCCGGTTGGGAGAGTGTTTACAGTCTGCTGAAGAAGGACAACTACAATGTGGCTATAGTTCAGAATCCGACCATTTCGCTGGCCGGTGATGTAGAGGCAACGAAGCTCGTAATCAAGGCACAAGACGGCCCGGTAATTCTCGTAGGCCATTCTTACGGAGGCGCGGTGATCACCGAAGCCGGAAACGATCCAGGGGTTGTCGGGTTGGTCTACATCACTGCGTTTGCTCCTGACAAAGGCGAGTCGGTAAATTCGCTCATCAAAGATCCGCCGCCCGATGCCCCGGTCCCGCCAATCCTGCCGCCAACTAATGGCTTTCTGTTTCTCGACAAGTCTAAGTTTCACGCTTCATTTGCCGCTGATGTCGATGCCGAGAAAGCTACGTTCATGGCGGATTCTCAAGTGCCTTGGGGTTTGGAGGCTCTGGGTGGCCAGATCACCGAACCAGCGTGGAAGACGAAGCCCAGCTGGTACCTGATCGCTACCGAAGACAGGATGATTCCGCCGCCGGCGCAACGCATGATGTCCCAGCGCGCCGGATCAACAGTAGTCCAAGTGGCGGGTAGTCACGCTATCTACGTGTCGCAACCAAATGCGGTGGCCGCACTGATCAAACAAGCTGCCAAAGGAGCTGCGGCGGCAACCGCATCGAGCTGAGTCGTGAGATTTGGCCGATGCAGAACAACGACCCAAAAGCGGAAACAACTGAATTCAAGGGCAGGCGAACTCTGGTTACAGGCGGCACCAAAGGCATTGGCGCGGCCATAGTTGATCGTCTGATTCAAGGTGGTGCAAACGTTATCGCCACCGCGCGATCTGTTTCCCAGGAAACTCCCGCTGATCGTTTTGTTCAGGCAGATCTCAGCACTCGAGAAGGAATCGAGTCAGTTGTAAAAGCTGTAACGGATCGCTTCAATGGTCTGGACATCCTTATTCACAACGTCGGTGGTTCGGCGGCGAGCGGCGGTGGCGCATTAGCCCTGTCTGATGATGATTGGCAACATGCGTTTGATACGAACCTGTTCGCTGCTGTTCGTCTCGATCGCGCGTTTCTGCCATCGATGCTGGAACGGGGATCAGGTGTAATCATCCACATCTCTTCAATTCAACGAACACTTCCGCTTTTCGACGCGACGCTTGCTTACGCAGCAGCCAAGGCTGCTCTTACGAACTACAGCAAAGGTCTTTCAAAAGAGGTCAGTCCGAAGGGCATTCGCGTTAACTCAGTTGCGCCTGGCTACACTGAAACAGATGCGGCCGTCGGCATGGTCAATGAGATTGCAGAGCGAACGGGCATCAGCCAGGAAGCAGCAAGACAACGCATTATGGACTCACTCGGCGGTATCCCGCTTGGTCGACCGAATCGCCCGGAAGAAGTGGCGGAGCTCGTGGCTTTCCTGGCATCGGATCGTGCTTCTTCGATCGCCGGAAGCGAATACGTCATCGACGGCGGAACAATCCCGACCATTTGATTTTGAACAAAGCGAGAGGAGAAGTATGCCAATACGAAAGGCGGAAGCGGAATGGAAAGGTAATCTGGCTGAAGGCAGTGGGAGACTAAAAGTGGGTAGTGGGGCTTTCGAGGGTCCCTATTCATTTAAGTCCCGATTTGAAGAAGGACAGTCGGCAACAAATCCTGAAGAGTTACTCGGCGCTGCTCACGCGGGCTGTTTCACAATGGCGCTGATTGCCCAGCTATCGCGTGCGGGGATCAAGCCTACACGTGTTCATACTGAAGCCAGGGTAAAACTAGAAAAGGTAGGCGACGCGTTTTCTATTACGCAGATCGAACTGATTAACGAGGCTGAAGTTCCTGGAGTGGATGACGCAGCATTCCAAAAATACGCAACTGACGCAAAGGAGAACTGTCCCTTGTCGAAGGCGTTGGCGGGTACGGAGATCCACCTAAACGCCAAGCTGCTCTGATTTCTATGACGACACTTCTCATCACCGGCGCAAACCGGCACGGTCGATTCGAATGACTGCATTCAACTCGGAATTGTTCATTGCCTCTCTCGCGATCATTGGTGTGGTCGTCATCATCTCCGCGTTGCTTTCCGGATTGATTGACCGCAGTGGCTTACCCCAGGTGGCGGTCTTTCTCGCCCTCGGGGCCGCCCTGGGACCATTCGGTCTGAGTCTTCTCAATATCTCGATTGATTCACCAGCTCTGCGCGTCGTTGCTGTTTTGAGTCTGGCACTTGTTCTATTTACTGATGCCGTATCTCTCAATATCAATGTAGTCCGGCGCCATAGCGGCTTGGCTTTTCGCTTATTAGGTCCGGGAACTTTGCTTACCGCCGGTCTTCTCGGTGTCGCCGGCTGGTGGTTGCTTGGCTTATCCGTTCCAGCCGCTACTATTCTGGGTGCGGCACTCGCGTCGACCGATCCTGTGCTGTTGCGTGGCGTGCTGCGTCGCCGCGACATACCTGAAGACGCGCGTCAACCGTTACAACTCGAGAGTGGCTTGAACGACGCCGTTCTGTTGCCGGTTGTACTTGTTGCGCTTGCCTTTATTGAGCCAGGGAATCTGCTGACGGGCGCCAGTTTTGCAAAGCTTGGTCTCGATCTCTTTATCCTTGGCCCTGGCGCTGGAATCCTTATTGGTTTAGTTGGCGTCGCCGCGCTCGACCTGATTAGAAAACGGCTCGGCATTCGCCGCGACTATGAATCGCTTTATTCGCTAGGTGTCGCATTCACTGCCTTCGCTGCCGCCGAGTCGGTTCATGGCAGCGGATTTCTGGCCGCCTTCGCCGCTGGTCTAACAATCGCGGCGCTTGATGTCGAACTCTGCGACTGTTTCATTGAGTACGGTGCGGTAACCGCTGAGATGTTGCTCCTGCTTACCTTCGTGCTGCTAGGAAGCTCTTTGATTTGGAGCGGGTTTACGATTATCAACGGTCCCGTGTTGCTGTTTACGGCAATTGCGGTTCTGATCAGAACGCCTGTCTATCTTCTGTCTCTTTTAGGCACAGAGGTAGATACACGCGGACGTTTGTTAATCGCCTGGTTTGGGCCGCGCGGCTTAAGTTCGCTGCTGCTGATATTGCTGCCCGTCTTTGCCGGTGTGCCTGGCAGCGACCGTCTATTCGCAATCTGTTCGCTCGTTGTGCTCGTCTCAATAGTGTTACACGGTGGATCGCCGATGTTGCTTGCGCGCGCTGCGCGAAAAAGGGCTCTAAGAGACCGCGAAGATTTGGAAAGTGACTCAAGCAGCGAAGCCAACAAGGATGTTCGAGTTGAACCGGCGTTTCAGGAAGCCGCAACAACTAAATCCAGTCCCACCTTACCTGATCACAAGTCACGCATCGCAGCTTGTGAGATAGCAGGGTCCGCGCAGCCGAAGATAACGACTACCAATGCGAACGTTGGAGCACAAACAATTTCTACCGACGAACTGCGGGAACTCTGGCAACTCGATGTGCCGGTCACAATCCTTGATGTACGCACGGAGCGCAGCATCGAAGACAGTAGCGAGCAAGCGCGGGGCGCAGTACGAATGCCACCGGATGATGTCGTGCGACGCGCGAAGGAGCTGGGTCTGAAAAAGGAGGCGTGGCTGATTGCCTATTGTGCTTGACCAAACGAGGCAACCAGCGCCCGGGTGGCGCAGGAACTCAGACAGGCTGGATGGAAGAACGCACGTGCCCTCACTGGCGGTTGGACGGCATGGCAAGAAGCAGGGCTACCACTCGAATCGAGGCCGCTAGAGGGACACGCTCGCAAATTGGCACCAGGTGTTTTATGAGCATTCCTGAAGCAGTCAGACTCAAGAATTCCTTAACCGAACGCGATCACACTTCGGGCCCGGAAAATGCACCGGTTACTCTTCTGGAGTATGGGAATTTCGAGTGCATCCATTGTGGAGGCGTTTATCCAATCATCAAGCAGGTGCGAAAACTACTCGGCGACAACCTGCGTTTCGTCTTTCGTCATTTCCCTCCTGTGCACACTCATCCGCATTCGTTGCGCGCTGCTGAAGCCGCTGAAGCTGCTGCCTCGCAACAGAAATTCTGGCAGATGCACGACCAATTATTTACGCATCAGTCAGCGCTTGAGGACCGCGATCTTTCACGTTACGCGCGACGCGTAGGCTTGAACCTGGAAAAATTCAATCGCGACATGACTGAGCATTCATTCCTTCAACAGATCGAAGCCGACTATCAGCGCAGCCTGTTTGACGAGCACATAACAGGGACTCCCACTCTTTATCTGAATGATGTTCGTTATACCGGTGCAACTGATCTCGATAGTTTCTTACGCGCCATCAAAGCGTCTGATACCCAAAATCGGATTCAGCTACCTGCGACTGGTTTACGAAGTCTCCTGAACCGTCTGCGATGAGGTACCAATCGCTAAAGCTTTGACAAAAGTCCAATTATCGTCCCGTAGGGACGAAATGTTATAGAAATGCCGGGCATCGTCTGTCGCTCCTTTAGGAGCGAAATATTTCGACATTGCGCACCTAAAGGAGCGGAGTTCGTATCGAGCACCGCTGCTATAAACATTACGCGCCTACGGCGCGGACTTTTTGTGCAAAGCCAATCGCTAATCAAAACTACTCGCTGTCACCTTTAATGACTCATGCCACGGTTAGGAGACTGATGAAAACTTCCGATGATTTTTGGCCGAACAACTGTTCTGCTACCGGAGTAAAGGCGCAACAAACATTTAACTACCGATTTACGCTCCCGTAACGCACAACCCTTAACCTCACACTTCACGATCAATTCCCGACCCATCCGCAAAGTTTGAACGCAAGTCTGTTTGCGTTGACGGCGCAGTGTATCGACTCTGAACTCAACTGAAACACTACCAAAAGGAGAACCGAATGCATCGACGTTCTATTTCACTCGCTCCAACCGTTGCGTTGGTCGCGGTATTCGTACTACTTCTGCCTGCCGTAATTCAGGCACAGTCAGTGAAGATTGTTTTGCCGGAAAGATTTCGCCTGCACGATGAGAGGCGATTGCTCTGGATAGCTCGAGCAAGGTGAGGTA
>DATJKB010000112.1:0-5313 GCA_035491875.1 Pyrinomonadaceae bacterium
AGTAACGTCCGCGGTAGCGGATGGCCACCACTCAACGTCGTGAGCATGCAGGTGCTACGAATATCGTCGCTTGAGTGGTGGCCATCCGCTACCGCGGACGGTACTGAATACCCACTTGATCAGAGCTTCCTTCAGCTTGTCGATGACTCGCGAAGGGTCAACTTACACCGAAGCTAGAACCCTTCGCCCGTCATCGACAAGCTGAAGCGTATCGGACATTCGTTCATGCGTTTCTGGTAGGTTGACCGTTAGCGAAGGACGTCAGAACGGTAATTGGAAGATCTTCACAACCGATTCTGCTTCCACCATTCCCGCACCGGCCGGTAAGTGAATGAGTGCGCTTGCCGAAGCGAATGAGACGAAGTCAGATGATCCACCCCACTTCAAAGGGAACGCGACTAACTGACCGTCATCATTAGTGAAGATCTGAGCGGGGAAGTAGGTTTCTCGATCCTTTGCCGCTTTCAAAGTTTGAGCTAACACAGCAGTCTCTGGTCTTAGTGAAGGCTCGTTCGCTCCTTGCATGGTCCAGATTGCTGTGCGAGCGAACAGGTTGAAAGTGACAGACACCGAAACAGGGTTTCCCGGTAAACCGAATATCAACGTTCCACTCGGAAGACGCGCAAACACCGTCGGCTTACCTGGCTTGAGAGCTACCTTCTCAAAAAAGATCTCAGCCTC
This sequence comes from Pyrinomonadaceae bacterium, assembly GCA_035491875.1. GTDB lineage: Bacteria > Acidobacteriota > Blastocatellia > Pyrinomonadales > Pyrinomonadaceae > PSRF01. The sequence continues at coordinate 682 of DATJKB010000112.1, forward strand.
GAGTTCCTTCAATGCCGACTTTGTAAAATCGTAGACTCCCATCGACACTCCGCCGGAAGTAATAACGATGTCAGTTTCTTTGGCTGCTGCTTTGATTCGTCTAGCCAGTGTCGAAGGTTCGTCTCCGGCGAGTGGTAATCTTTCAACCGAGGCGTTTGCCAATCGCGCACAGGCTTCGATCGTATAGTTGTTCGAATCGCGAATTTGATCCTGACCTGGCTTTTCATCGACATCGACTAGTTCCGTACCAGTTGCGAAGACGGCAACACGTGGAGAGCCTCCCACACTCACGTCGGCGTATCCGAATGAAGCCAACACAGCAATCATCTGGGCCGTGATGGGAATGCCAGGACGCAGTAACGTTGTGCCGTCAGTGATTTCTTTCCCGCGGTTGACTATTGAGCGACCCACTTCAACGCTCTCAAGAATCTCCACAACCGTTCCGTCGCGCAGCTCGTGAGTTAACTCAACCTGCTGGACCGCGTCGGCCCCCGCTGGCACAGGAGCGCCGGTCATAATCCGCACCGCTTGGCCCTCCTGAAGCTCGTTGTGCCAGCCGCGCCCTGCGGCCGACTCACCGACAATGCGTAAACGAACCGGAGTCTCTTTGACGTCGCTAGCGCGCACGGCATACCCATCCATTTGGGCGCGATTGAAGGGTGGAAGGTCGGAATCAGCCAGAACGTCCTCAGCGAGTATGCGTCCCAGCGCACGACTCACCGGAACGCGTTCTGAAGGGAGGGAGACAGTTTGGTTTCGAATAATCTGAATTGCTTCAGCTACGGAGATCATTTGTCGGGATTATCGACGGGAAACGAGGAAAAGGGAAAGAGGGAAAGAAAAGAAATCATTGGTCATATATCATTTGCCATTTCTCATTTGTCATTTAGGAAGATTAGCCGCAGATGCCGATAACCGCAGATCGCATACCTAAAGCTAAAATGGTCGCCTCTCTCTCTAATTTCTGATCTGTGTTTATCTGCGTCATCTGCGGCTAATCTTCCTAAATGACAAATGAGAAATGGCAAATGATATATGACCAATGATTTCTTTTCTTTCCCTCTTCCTCGCTTTCCGCGTCCGTAAAAACCGAAAGGCCGATGAGCACATCGGCCTCTCAAGGTTGGCGGAGACATTCAGCCTCAAAGTCACTGTCCTCACCCCAGTGACCAGCGCCTGTGGCGGCATTCTATCCACTTCTCGCTCCGCGTCAATACAACAAAACGACTGTTTATTGTCTGAGGTGATTTTTATTTTTTGGAGAATTCTAAGCCCAAAAACACAAAAGACCATTCCGAAGAATGGTCTTTTATGAAGTGGCGGAGCCGACGGGACTCGAACCCGCGACCTCCGACGTGACAGGCCGGCGTTCTAACCAACTGAACTACGACTCCGCAAACTGTTTTCAATTTTCAAATCTTTGAAATCTCAAATCCAGCCATCCGTTGCTGCCGCGTCCGCGATGTTCGCGACCAAGCGATTCAGCCTTCTGAGCCTGTTGAGATCTGAGATTTGCGATCTGAGATCTTGATGATGGTAGGCACGGAGGGACTCGAACCCCCAACCTCTTCCTTGTAAGGGAAGCCGTCTACCATTGACGTACGTGCCTGCGATACAGCATTCCTGCCAATGTGTGATCTCAAAATCTTTCGGCACGCTGCAATCAAAGATCTCCTTCCCTAACGGGCAAGTCATGCTAAGAAAAGCCAGAAGGAGTGTCAAGCTGCGCAGATCCGCGACAGCAGCAGGAGCAGGGGTCAGGAGCAGGAGCAGAAAGCATTGGTCATATATCATTTGCCATTTTTCATATTTCATTTGGAAGAAAAGCGCTAAGTGCAAAGGAAAACGCTCCACTGGGCGCCGCTCTTTACCTTTTAAATGACAAATGAGCCATGTCAAATCACATATGACCAATTGATTGCTGCTCCTGCCTGCTGCTCCTGCTCCTCTTTTCCTGCCCCTGTCGTTTCGGAACGGTTTTGCAGTTCATGCGTTTACAGCTATAGTTTCCCAACGCGCGGGCCCATCTGAAGTTAATTAATCATGAGATTCAAACCGTCCCACACTTTGATGACCGTGGCTCCTCTTCTCTTGATGCTGGCGGCGTTGACTGTCGCTCAGTCGCAGATTGGGGCGCAGGAACAAAAGCAACGTCCCCGTCGCGTAACTGGCTCAGAGCAACAAACGCCACCGAAAACAGTAAACTCCGGCGATGAGGTCGACGAAGGTGACGTCGTCAGGGTCGACACCCAACTCGTTTCAGTCCCTGCGGTCGTAACTGACAGCAGCGGTCGCCCGCTTTCCAGTTTGCGACAAGACAACTTCCAACTCTTCGAAGACGGAAAACTTCAGACGATCACGAATTTCGGCACCGCACAAGCGCCGTTCGAGATCGCACTTCTGTTGGATACATCCGGTTCAACCAGCAATGACGTCGCCTTAATTCGAGAGGCGGCTAAGAGTTTTGTCGCTTCGTTAAGGCCAGGCGATCGAGTTGGTGTTGTCGCGTTTAATACTCTTCCCGAAGGTACAAACAAGATCGCGGCTGTTGAAGTGTTGACGAAACTGACGAACGATCGCGAATCGCTGCAAACTGCGATCGATAATCTTGGTTCTAGTAATGGGACGCCCTACTACGACGCGTTGGATCGCGTCGCGACTGATATCTTTGGTGAACCACCGCGCGAAGAGGTCCGCGGACGCCGGGCAATTGTGGCGCTAACTGATGGCGTTGATTCGGCAAGCAATTCAGACTTCGCTTCAGTACGATCGAAGCTGACCAAGTCGGGTATTGCTTGTTATTTCATCCAGATCAATACGGAAGACTTTGTTGAAGATCGTCTTATGCGCGACTGCCAGGATGATGGCCGACTCGCGCTTTCGCAAAAACAGCTCGCACGCTACAAACAGATCTTCTTAAAGGGCGCGAAAGCAGAAGACTACACAAACTTCTGCCAGATGGGTCCATTCGAGAGAATGTCGATAAGCCGATCGCTCTACAATCTTGCGCGCACGGAAATGAATGATCTTTCAAAATCTTCAGGGGGCAGAAGTCTGGTGGCGGCGAGCCTTGCTGATGCGCGCGCGGCTTTCGCTCGCGTTGCTGCCGACATCGGCACTTTGTACAGTCTTGGCTACTACCCGACAAACAAGGCTCGCGACGGAAAATTTCGTGCGATTCACTTAGAGATAAAAGGCGTGAGAGATAAGACGCAGGTGAGATCGCGGGATGGATACTTCGCGCCGAGACAATAATCATTGGTCATATATCATTTGCCATTTCTCATTTGTCATTTGGAAGATCAGCCGCAGATTCACGCTGATCAACGCAGATCTCAACGGAAAGCAAAAAGCTCGCATCTCTCTTTAATTTCTGATCTGTGTTTATCTGCGTAATCTGCGGTTGGTTTCTAAATGACAAATGAGAAATGCCAAATGATATATGACCAATCGTTCTGAAAACTCAACAGTGAAGAGAATCAACCTACCTTTCAACCGCATCCTTCTAATCGTTCTCGACGGCGCGGGTATCGGCGCGATGCCGGATGCACCTGAGTGGGGCGACGCCGGTTCCGACACGTTCGGTCACATACTCGAATCCAGACAACTCCATCTTCCGAATCTCCAACGTTACGGACTCGGAAATATTCGACCGTTGCAGGGACTGCCACCGCTCGCTACGCCGGAGGGTTCTTACGGTCGTTGTGCTCTGCGTTCGAATGGCAAAGACACCACCACCGGTCATTGGGAAATGGCCGGCATCATTCTCGAGCGTGCATTTCCAACTTATCCCAACGGCTTTCCGCCAAACGTTATCGATCGGTTCGTCAAAGAAACGTCAGTACCGGGAATACTCGGCAATGTCCCAGCCTCAGGAACTGAGATCATAAAAGTGTTGGGCGAGGAACACGTGAAGACGCGCAAGCCGATAGTCTACACGTCGGCGGATTCAGTGTTTCAGATCGCAGCTCACGAAGAAGTGATGCCCCTCGATCGTCTCTATGAGATTTGTGAGATGGCGCGAAGGATTCTGGATGGTGAACACAAGGTTGGCAGAGTCATCGCGAGACCATTCCTCGGTGAGCCGGGCGGTTTCTATCGCACTGAAAACCGTCACGACTATGCGGTACCGCCACCGCGCGAGAATCTGCTGCCCGCACTCGCTGACGAGGATCTTGACGTTGTTTGCATCGGCAAGATCGCTTCTATTTACGATTCATTGGGTGTCACGAAAGATCTAACCGCGAAGAACAACGAACAGTCGATTGATCAAACCATTGCCGCGCTCAACGATTCTTCGCAAGGTTTGATTTTCTCCAATCTGGTCGACTTCGACATGCTTTACGGGCACCGGCGTGATACCGAAGGGTACGCAAAGGCGTTGGAGCATTTTGATTCGCGTTTGCCGGAAATTGAAAAGGCGATGCGTGATGACGACCTGATGATGATCACAGCCGACCATGGAAACGATCCAACATTCCCGGGTTCGGACCACACGCGCGAATATGCACCACTGCTCGTTTACGGCAAGCGCGCGCGACCAGGAGTGAACCTCGGTACGAGAGAGTCACTCGCTGACATCGGACAGACTATCGCTGAGAATTTTGGTTTGAAGTTGACTGCTGGGAAGAG
>DATJKB010000113.1:0-4976 GCA_035491875.1 Pyrinomonadaceae bacterium
TCCACCTGAATGAACGTCTGGAAGTTTCAGGAAGAAATCCCAATTTGCCCGGCCACTGCCACGAAGCGGCAATTGTGGACGCATGTTTAGCGATCGCCTTGAGGGATCCTTTTTGTCTTTCGCAGGACAAACTTCGACGCAGAGCTGACAGCCCGTGCAATCTTCAACCGCGACCTGCAGCGTGTAGAGTTTGTCCGGCATCTCACGCCACTTAGCTGAAATACGTTTGAAGCCTTCAGGTGCATGGGCCAGATCGCTCTCGTCGCAGACCTTTGCCCGAATAGCGGAGTGAGGGCAGACGAATACGCACTTGCCACACTCAATGCAAAGATCTTCTTCCCACACCGGCACTTCCAACGCGATGTTTCGTTTTTCCCACTGAGCTGTGCCAACCGGGTACGTTCCATCGAGCGGAAATGCGCTGACTGGCAGCTCGTCGCCCCGGCCAGCGATTATTTCGGTCGTGACTGCACGAACAAAATCGGGCGCTTCGTTTGAGATGAGTTGCATCTCTTCAATCGAACTCGTTGCTGTTTCGGGAACCGTGATTTCGTGTAGATGGGCCAATGCTGCATCAACGGCCGCGAAGTTCTGGCGCACCACAGGCTCTCCTCGCTTACCGTACGTCTTCCGGATCGATTCTTTAATCCGATCAATCGCTTCGTCTCGCGGCAATACTCCGCTGATAGCGAAGAAGCACGTCTGCATGATCGTGTTGATGCGATTACCAAGTTGTGCCTGTTTGGCGACAGCATAAGCATTGATTGAATAGAGCTTGATCTGCTTGTCGATGACTGTCTGTTGAATCGAGCGCGGAAGTTGCGGCCATACTTGATCAGGCTCATAAGGACTGTTCAGCAATAGTGTCGCGCCTCGCTCAGCGCAGTCGAGCACAGGGTATCGTTCGAGAAAACTGAACTGATGAACGGCGATGAAGTTGGCGTGCTGTATCAAGTACGTGCTCTTGATTGGTTGAGCACCAAAGCGGAGGTGAGAAACCGTCATGGCTCCCGATTTCTTTGAGTCATAGACGAAATAGCCTTGCGCGTAATTGGGTGTGTCTTCTCCGATGATTTTTATGGAGTTCTTGTTGGCACTGACAGTTCCGTCGGCACCTAGTCCCCAAAACATTGCCCGAACCTGGTTCGCAGGTTCAGTGGAGAACGCGCGATCATATGGCAGGGAAGTAAAGGTTACGTCATCAACAATGCCGATACTGAAGTGGTTCTTAGGCCGGTCTTTTCTTAGCTCATCAAAAACTGCCTTCACCATCGCCGGCGTGAATTCTTTTGAAGCCAGCCCGTATCGACCACCAATCACCCTCGGTCGTTTCGCAAACTCTTCAAACGAGTCATCTGCTTCGGCCAACGCAGTAACGACGTCCTGATAGAGAGGTTCGCCAGCGCTACCAGGCTCTTTCGTTCGATCTAACACGGCGATCGATTTAATGCTCTTTGGCAGCACTGAGAGGAAACGGTCGACTGCAAATGGGCGATACAGACGGATCTTCAGCAGGCCTACTTTTTCGCCCGCGGCCTGCATTGCAATCACTGTCTCTTCAACCGTTTCGCATCCGGAACCCATCATCACGATCACGCGTTCAGCGTCTGGTGCTCCAACGTAATCGAACAACCTGTATTGGCGTCCGGTTAGTCCCGCGAATCGTTTCATCACCGACTCAACAATTCCCGGCGTTGCGTCATAGAGAGCGTTAGCCCTTTCACGCGACTGAAAGAACACGTCAGGATTCTGCGCGGTGCCACGCATTACCGGATGGTCTGGTGACAACGCGCGCGCTCTGTGTTGACGGACCACTTCTTCGTCGATCATTGCGCGAATCTCGTCGTCGGAAACTTCGCTAATCTTCATGACTTCATGTGAAGTGCGGAAGCCATCGAAAATGTGCAGAAACGGCACGCGCGTCTCCAGCGTGCTGGCCTGCGCGATCAATGCGAAGTCCATCACTTCCTGAACCGAGTTCGCGAACAACATCGCCCAGCCAGTTGAACGGGTCGCCATCACGTCGCTGTGGTCGCCAAATATCGAAAGTGCGTGAGTAGCAACAGACCGAGCCGCGATGTGAAAGACCGTGCTGGTTTGCTCGCCTGCTATCTTGAACATGTTGGGAATCATCAACAGCAAGCCCTGGCTCGACGTGAATGTCGTCGTAAGTGAGCCAGTTTGTAGTGTTCCATGAACGGCGCCGGCGGCTCCGCCTTCCGATTGCATCTCGCGCACGAGCGGTGTCATGCCCCAAATGTTTTTTAGATGATGGGCGGACCATTCGTCGGCCGATTCGCCCATCGGTGATGACGGCGTAATCGGGTAGATGGCTATGACTTCGTTCGTCTGGAAAGCTATGTGTGCTGCTGCTTCGTTGCCGTCGACTGTTATGGTTCTGTTTGGCATGTCGTTCAAATCACCCACGGGGTTGGAATGCGTTGCGGATTCTTACGCACAATGCGAGTTCGATTTCTCAAAACGCGCCTAAACACAGGCGACGCGAGTAGCTGTGCAAAGAGTGGGCCGCATGTCCGATACGCTTCAGCTTGTCGTGTCGCTCCATACTCTCAACGTTGCGCCCAATGAACGACACGACAAGCTGAAGCGTATCGGACATAAAAGCCGCAGGTAACCTTTCGATCACCTGCGGCTTCTCTCGTAAGAGGCCCAACCGGGTCAAACGTATTGAGCGAATCAGTTGACTTTCACTTCAATCTGCGTAGCTCTAGCTTCCTCGCGTTTTGGTAGCGTCACTGTCAGCAGGCCATGTTTGAATTCGGCCTTGATCTTTGTGGCATCGACAAACATGGGAACATTGAAGCTCCTCATGAATTCGCCATAACGACGCTCTACGCGATGGTAGTTTTCGCGGTTTGTCTCCTCTTCGAATTTCCTTTCACCACGCAACGTCAAAACGTGGTTCTCCATCGTGACTTTGACGTCTTCCTTGTTGACCTCCGGTAACTCAAACTTGAGCACCAGTTCTGTGTCGGTCTCGAAGATGTCGCACGCGGGTGTCCACGGCTTCATGGGCCAGTAGTTCTCTTCCAAAGGCAGCATTGGACGCAGCATCGTCAGAGGCTCTTCCATCATGCGATTAAGATCGGGAAAAAGGCGGAAAGGCTCCATTAGAAAGTTTTTCGTAGGAGTTAAGAAATTTCCTGATGCCATTTTGTTGTCCCTCCTTTCCTGTTGTGTTTTTGGACCATTAGAACCGTGCCCGCCCTGCATAACTCAGTCGACCATTTGCCAGAACGTACGGGATCGTTCTGCGCAGATTTGATGGATCTGCGTGCGAAGCCAGGTTTTCACCAGGTTCAATGCTCTTGCCTCATCGCCTTTAGATTCCAATTCCTCGACGGTATCGCCAGCTTTATTCAGGGGAATGTAATGACACGGCACCATCGTGTGGAAATCTTCGGTAGGCACGAAATCGAGCAAGTGACATTCGCTGCAGGGGTGGGCACGGTAGGGGTAGCCGTAATTTGGGCAGGTCATCGAATCCTGGAAGATGGACTTTGACAACCATGGCGTGCGATCAGAGAGCTTGTAGCCTTCCTTCTCAATGAAATCCAACTCAGCCTGGAGAACCTCGATAATGTCTCGTCCATCTTTCGCCATGGCCCACCTCCGATTCAAGAATGCAGCGCCTTGCTGCTGTGACCCAGTTGCGATTCGTCTTTGTGATTGGCAACAGACGTGCCGGAATAAACGTGCGAAAAATGATGGGATTATTCTAAGAAAGCAGTTCGTAGTTGTGGGAACTGACTCAGTAAGTTGCGAGAAACTACCCAAAAGCATTGCCGATTGCCGATGACAGATAGCGACAGCCAATCGGCAGTCAAAATCGTCCGCTCAATCGTCACTCCTCAATCGGCAATCGACAATCGACAATCGGCAATGTTTTTGGTGAGATGTTCTTTGAATAATCGAGCTGAAGCATCGAGGAAATCGAAGGAGGTCACAATCCCCACAAGTTGACCGTCGTCAACAACCGGCAAACAACCGAGTTGTTTACTTCGCATTACCTCGATCGCCTCAAGAGTCGGAGTTGCGGAGCTTACAGTCACCGGATCCGCCTTCATAATTTCGCGCACGACCAGTGGTTCATCGCTGCCTTTGTGCAAGCCACGGCTCAACACTCTCAACAGCGAACGATGCGTTAGCAGCCCGACAAGTTCACCTTCTTCATTCTCGACCGGAACATGTCTTATATGGCGCCAATCCATAACACTCGCGGCGAAATCCACGAGATCATCGGGCCGCAAAGTAAACAGATCAGTCGTCATGAACTGTCCCACCGTCTGATAGCTCTCGCTCCAATCGGTTTCCATGGTTGCCTTCATGAGTGGCCAGGTGTGAATGGGACTCCCTTTCTTTTGATGCTGAAGCATAGTTGCGGTCAAAGCCCGATAACGGAAGTCGCGTGGGCCCGGACCATCGGTTGCTGAAAAGGCATTCAACATCCACTGGGCGCCGGTTTGTCCACTGCGTATGCGCTCCTCGATTATGCCGAGGTACTTATCAATGTCCTGTGGATTGACGTTAACGCTGCTGAGACCCTGGCGCGCCAAGGGAAGCAGGTCACTCAAGATTAACGTCGAGGCCGAATCACTTCGTCCGTTGATCCATTTGAGTTGGCTGTTCAGACCATGCCTCGCCGCCGCAAACAGATTCGCTTTCGCATCGTCAAAATCCATCTGCTCAGCGATGTCGCCATATTCCTCGGGTAGGGCCAGCATCAATCCAACAAATAACGCAGTGTTTGCAGTTTCATCTTCGAGTGTTGGACCGGAGGGTAGTGCGCGATTTTCGATTCGCAGATGCGCGACGCCATTTGCGACTCCGTAACAAGCGCGATTCCACGGCCAGACAGTGCCGTTGTGCAAACGAAGGGCGGAGAGCAGCGGTATCTCGCCTCGCGCCAGAACGTGCATGGGATCTTCATCTGGCTGAGTGATCATGATCGGACG
>DATJKB010000114.1:0-13094 GCA_035491875.1 Pyrinomonadaceae bacterium
CTTTGCTTCTGCGCGCGATCTCCAGGGCCTCATCAAGGCGAATGTCGGAGCCAGCCGGACGCTCGAGTCTTGTCAGTAACATATGAACTTGCTGGCGACTGAGCACCGCAAGCTTGTTAGAGCGGGAAAGGTTCGTGATAAGCATGTCAGCGAGTCCGGCACGCATCCAGTCGAGATCTTTACTGCCCGACCTGTTGTCGAAGTCAAGCACCACAAGCGGTCTCTTGCCCGCTAGATCCGGTAGCGTGAGCTCGGCGAATCGTTGATCAGATCTCCACGAGCGTTGTGCTCGGTAGGAGTAGAGTCCGCCGGCAACAATGGCAAGAAGAACTGTGGCGAGAATCATCCAGAGCTTAGTCGATCCTGCCTCGAAAGCGATGAGCCCTGTACGCCGTTTAGGTTCGTCGCCTAACTTGTCGTCGATCTCAACCGTTAGTCTCGTGACCTCCTCAGACTGTATTGACGCCGACCCATTTGGGTTTACCTCTTGAACAGCAGCAATGAAGTGGTATCCGAGCTTTGGGAAGGTCCTAACAAATCGAGGGTGGCGTGAGTCGTCTCCCAGCGTGCGGCGGATGTCTCCGATACACTGCACCAAAGCGTTATCGGTGACTGAGATTCCGTGCCAGACGTTTTCGATCAGTTCTTCTTTGGTAACCAACCGCTGGCGCCGCTCCAGCAAATAGAGAAGCACTTGAAAGGTTTGCTGCCGCAGGCGCTGCTCCCGCCCACTCCGCGTTATTGAACACCGCGAAGCATCAATTTCAATATCTTCAAATCGGTAAATCGGCTTGCCAGATAAGTCGATCAAGGGTGTGGGAGTCCCCCCATGCGCGGGTTCAGTAAATATTTCAGAAGAATTTCATCGTTCGCTCACTACTTTCCGAGCGGCTTAATGAGAAAAGGGTGTCTGTCAAAACATTTCGGCCCGACACCTCGGCCCCGAAGGAATGCAGGAAGTATAGGAACAAAGACTTCTGAAGCAAAGAGGCAGCAGTCAACCCAGGAGAATCTCACCTCATAACGCTACAGCCGGGGAGGAGCGAACGCCACATCAAGCTCCCTCTTTTCACAAGGGAGTCAAGTCCGAAAACGTCAAAGAGAAGTTCCGACATGAATCAACCGCCGCCAACGGGCGTTAAGGAGAATTTCTGCCGCCAGCCACCGATCTAACCAGATTTGTTGGTAGGTACGAGTTTTTCTCGTCTTCTGAGCCTTCTTTTAAGGAGGCGGTGGTAGAGATCGTGGGAGGTCAACTGACCATAAACATTACGGATAACACTCAAACGTTGATGCCGATTACCGCAGAATCTGACCAGGTAGCTACCGAAATCAGCGTTGTTAGTTTCCAGATCCTTGGCCAGCCCAACAGACACATTCATTTCTTCATGTCTGGAGAAAACTTAAGGGGACTTTACTACGAGGAAAAGCTTGAGAACGAGGAATTGGTAATAGCGATTGCAGCGCCAAAGTTTTCAGGGCCGTCTGGTTAAGTTCTGAGGGTCCTTTCGCTTGGGAGTGACATGTCGCACAGCGATAACGCTTTGCAGCACGGATAGCGGAAGACTCGTCGTCGCTGCTGCACACCAAGCTTGCGCTGAAAGATTAGGTCTGCGCTCCCCACAACCTTCGGCTTGCCGTAGGCGATGATGAGTCTGTGTCGCCTCCTCACTGCATGTGCATTTCGTGTTGGCCTGAGGTCTTGCCGAACCGCACCAATAATCTTTGCATTTACTCACAAGCAGTGGTAAATACTAGCGACACCTGGCTCTCACGGAAATCAGAGGTGGCACAAAAACCACACCCGGCCTCTGTGATTCCCTTTTCTTCGCGGTATCAAAAAGAATAGAAAACCGCTTTCTTCGCAGGAGGGCTAGTCACATGTCGCCGTTCTATTCGACATACGGACGCATTCGCACACCTCACGTTTTATCAACAACAATCATTAGATGGGCCGCAGTGTTGGGTTTACTTTTAAGCGCTGCCGCCGTTTCCCATTCCGTCAAAGCCAGTACGATTAATGTGAATGGCCTTGGAGACTCGCTTGCAACCGACGGTGTGTGCACCCTTCGCGAAGCGATTATCAATGCGAATAACGACGCGGCTACCAGACCTGACTGTACGGCTGGCTCCGGCATCGACACCATCAATCTGCCTGCGGGCACAATTATCCTGCAGATTCCAAATTTTCCAAGTCAGTTTAGCGTAGAAGACTTGTCCCTAACTGGAGACCTCGACATCAACGATTCGCTTTTCATAAATGGACACCCGAACGGAACAACGATTAACGGCAATGCGCTTGATCGTATCTTCGACTTTGGTCCTGACTTTGACGGCAATCCATTAACCCCACTACCAACCATCGTAGCGCGGCTTAACAAGCTGACGATAACCAACGGCTTTCAAAACGATATCGGTGGGATTAAGGTTAACCAGAATGCCACCGTTACCATCGACGACTCCACGATCTCCGGGAACAGGGCCTGGGCCAACGATGCGGGAGGTGTCGGAAATCTGGGAAAACTAACGATGAGAAACTGCACCGTTAGTGGCAATACGTGTCTGCTGGTGGCTGGTGGCATCAAAAACGAAGGCACGCTTGATCTGCTTAGTTGCACGGTGGCTAGAAACGACAGTGACGCCGATAATCTCACCGGTGGCATCTGGAATCTTTCTCCAGGAACAACAACCCTGAAAAATACCATTGTTGCTGGGAATTTCGGCACGGCGCTTCCGAACGTGCAGGGTGATTTCATTAGTGGCGGGTACAACATCATCGGCGACTTTGGCGCCAATCCTCCGATTGTTGCAAACACCGCTGATCAACTTGACGTCATTGATGCCACCGTCCAACTCGGCCTACTTGCCAGCAATGGTGGACCAACCATGACCCATGCTTTGGGCGTTAGCAGTATTGCGATTGACCAGGGCAACGCCTTTGGCACGACGACAGATCAACGTGGCTTCACGAGGCCTTGCGATCAGGCCGCGGTTGTCAATGCGCCAGGTGGACACGGCGCCGACGTTGGCGCGTTTGAGGTGCAGGGACCTTGTGTTACTAATCACGCGCCAGTCGCGGTCAACGATGTCTATAACATCAACCAGGACACGCCACTGCACCCTCCTGCTCCGGGAGTCCTGGGAAATGATACTGATGCAGACGGTGATTCACTTACTGCGCACCTTGTCAGCGGTCCATCACATGCGACGACGTTCGTGCTGAATGCCAATGGGTCGTTCTCTTACGTTCCAGTCGCGCATTTCACCGGAGTTGATTCCTTTACTTACAAAGCGAACGACGGAATTGACGATTCAAATGTTGCTACCGTTACGATCAATATCGCCGACACCGAACCGCCAGTGATTACCGCCGCCGTGGGCGTGAATACACTGTGGCCGCCAAACCACAAACTAATCAACGTCGGCTTTACCTTAAGCGTTACTGACAACAGTGCTGGACCTATCAACACCGAGATCAAAGTATTCAGCAACGAAGACGATATCTTTCGAGGATCCGGCAATGCATCACCAGACGCAACCGACATCGCAGCTCGAACACTTAAGCTTCGTAGTGAGAGATCTGGAAACGGTGATGGACGGATTTACCTGATCATAGTTGTGTCGACTGACCCTTCGAATAACTCCAGTCATGAGTGTCTTACGGTGGTGGTGCCGAAGAGTCAGAGTCCTGCGAACATTGCAGCCATCAACGCCGCAGCCGCACTCGCAAGAGCGGTCTGTGAAAGCACGGGCGCTCCGCCGGCCGGATACTTTGTGGTTGGTGATGGTCCAATCATTAATCCGTTCGAAGCAAAAGTCCGTGGTCGCGTGTCTTCGACTGGGAACCCAACCGATCCACCGGACCCGTTAACTGAACCGATCGATCTGGGGCCTGTTACGGACAATCGCGTTACCGGATTTACGGCTTTAGTTACTGCTAACATCGAGAAATCCGGGGTGAAAGAATACGAAGAGTTTCAACGTGTTCTTCATCGACTGACGACCGAGGCATTGCCGCAGAACAACTTGGCAACGATACGTAGCAAGGCCAATGAACTGCGGAAACTCGGGGATGCGATAATCAAACTGGGTGTTCCAGCGGGAACCAGAGCGGACAAGGTTGAAGCATTTAAGAATCAGTTGGCAGACTTTCGGAAGGCACTCGATAAGTATGGAGTGAATGCTGCATCGGGAATTGATGCCGATCTGATAACTTCCTACGGTACGCTGAATGATTCTTTCGAAGAACTCGCCGGCATGTTGCCGAGGAAATAGACTTCGAAGCAAACAGTAGGGCTGTGCCCCCTGTGCGGGCTCGGCCCTTGGGTTCGCAAGCGCTGCGTTTTGCGAGTCCGAACGAGAATAGCCGGGGCCAAGACACCCCGGCTATTCAGTTTTACAGAGCTGCCTGTTCAGTCACGGCTAGGGTTTGCCCTTGCCTTTCTTCTGTTCAGCGGGTTTCGCCTTCGGTGCCGGCTTGCCCGGAGACTTAGGCTGGGCCTGCGGAGGTGGTTGAGTACGGCCGGACGCGGGCTGTGGCGGCTGCTTAGCGCTGTGACCCACTCGTTCGCCCTGCGCTTGCTCTGTCTCCTTACGCTGGGCCTTGTTCTGATCAGCTTCGGGCTTTTTTTGTTGCTTCTGGAGTTCCTGCATTTGCCGGCGAGCATCCTGATTCCCGCGAGCTGCCTCTCGACCCAACGCGTCGATCTGCTGCTGCCGCGCCGCACCTATCTCGTCACCCTTTTGTTCTCGAATCTTGAACTTCTGGTTCTTGTTCTTTTCGGGCACAGATTCCACTCGCAACACCCTAGCCAGATCGTTTCTAAAAGGTGGCGCTGTCGGCACTGAGGAGACCATGATCGGAGTGTCGAAAACCTTCTTCGCAATTCCCGGCGGCAGGTCGATCTTGCCGCGGCCCCACGCCGAGTGCAGAACTGCGTTTCGTAGTGGCGTCAAAGTAAGTGGCTCCAGAGTAGGCCTTACTTGAGCAACGACGTGCGGATCGATTCGAACAATCATTCTCGGGTCGATGACACGACCGAACGCATCAAGCGGCACCACGGTGACGGCGTTTGGAATGGCAAGATTGACCAGACTTGTCGGCGCCAAATCAGCCCGAGTCAGGTAATGCGGCTGCCAATTCATGTCGTAGTAACGTGGCGCATATGGATCGCCCGGGCCGAGTGCCACCCAACCGATTTGATTTGCATCGTTCAGTGGAACGAAGGCAACAAGGGCCGGTGAATATGCGGGCGTTGTGTTTACCGCTTCGGGAATCCAATACCATTGATTGTTTACAGAAGCCCAGCGGCCATAATGATATGGTGCGTAACCCCAGGGCTCACTTGAGACCCAAGTCAGTCCGTACGGATAATCGTTGGTCCAATAGCCTTGTTGATATGGCGCCCAGCTTCCCTCGACGCGTGGTCGCCAGGCATAACCATGGCCACTAACTTCCTGCCAGTCGCCGTAATAATCAAGATCATTGACACCCGGAATCGCGGACGTCACGTATTTGTAACTCACGTTACGTCGATAAGGATCGTAATAGAACGGATCGTTTAGGTAGGCGTCGTAGGTGCTGTAGCGTCCGTCGTAGACGTTTGGATATTGGTAGCGATAGTAGTCGTCGACCAAATAGCCGGCATCACGACCGTCGAGACGCGATAGAGCAACTTCTGCGGCTGTTTGGCCCAGCAGCGTTAGCATTTCGCCTTTGCTAATCTGACCTGAACCAGCAAGACCTACAACTTGTGCTAACCCGCTAAGCACTGAAACAGCTACGCTGCCATCGTCACGGTAGGCCATGTTGTAGAGTCCGGGCTCAGCTAGAACGACTGACCCATGCGGTGTTCCCACTTCAAACAGCTCATTTGGAGCCAGGTATCCAACGTCGAAGAACGCCGAGCCCTCGCGAAGCGCAAGCTGTGTTCGGCCATCGGCGAGCGTCACGACATCAAGAGCTGTGTTTGGATCGAGCCGCGTGAAGTTGCGTCCCGTGAAAGCGATAGAAGCGCGAGCTTTGTCACGCGTATATATCCGGTCTCCGACTGAGATAGGATGATTTGGCGTAGCCGCTATCCACTGCGCACTCTCTTCATCCCTGAGACTGTTATTGAGTGCTACCTCACCATCCACTCGCTGTATTTGTGCTGCATTTGGTAACGCCTCGGCGGATGCTGTTCGTTCATTCTTCAAGTAGAGCCAAACGCCTAACCCGGCGAGCAGTGCTACAAGCACAGCCACGATGGTCATGTGTGGCCAAACTTTTATCGTCTTCATGAAAACTTACCTCCTTAGTGACCCTGGTGTTTCCAATTTCAAAACCTAGCGGCCGGGAGGTTTCTCACTAGGCTGTGCTACAAAACTGTCGATCTCATGACAGTCTCCAGCCCGCACGATTTGCCGAAAACCAACCTTATTTGGCAAACGGCGTACCTGCGATCCATAACGGCGGAGAGACAGTCTTTTTCTCTCGGAGGGCGTGTTAGGTCTCTTTTTGCAGCAGATTCGAGGCGTTTAGCGATCAGTCATGGAAACACAACGAAATTGTGAGGCAAACAAAGCGAGTCAAAATCAGTCGCAGGGCGTACGCGAAAAGACCACCTGTTTCAGACACGTGGTTCTTTTAATCTCGACCTACTAACCGCGAACCTCACACTCTTACGCGCCGCGAACGAACTTGAACGACAAAGCATACGCATATCGTCGCGAGCTAGCGATTAACGCTCAAAACAAGGGTGTAGTTCGAATATGTGTGTTGTCGCACGGACGGCTTCACATTTCAGGCCGTATAGTGTTATTGATGATCATCCTCGTACTAGAAGATGTTAACGAGACCCGCGACGGAATTGAAAAGCTATTGAAGGCCGACGGTTATCGCGTAGCGTTGGCTCGGGATGAAACAGAGGCGATCGAGAGTGCCCAACGACAACGTCCCGACCTGATTCTGATGAGCGTAGCGGGGTTACCGCACGAAGTTGTCGCCTCCGCGCATCGGATTCGCCAACGTTCAGCCGTAGAAGAGGACGTGCCGATTGTGGTTTTCTGCTTTGAGGACATTGGCGCGGGTGATGAAGTGGCAATTGGTAGAAACGTACATATTACCCGCCCGGATAACTTCAATCAGTTGAGAAGCCTGCTCAATCGTCTGCTGAGTCGGATTCCGGCGCCCGCTTGAGATCGAAACAAAAAGGAACTTCATGAGCACCAATTTAAAAACGACGAAGCCTTTTCTTTATAGCTTCATTGATACGAAATCAAGGCTTCTCTTAGAGTTAACGAATGCAACGGATGAGATTCTCAAGTCGATTGAGATTCTCACCGTTTTTCTGAAGGATGAAGAAACCGTTGGCGGTGGTCCTTCCCAGGCTCATATCAGATTCGATCCGGTAAGATTAATGCAACCAAGAGAGAAGGCTGTTTTGTCTCACAGAACCTGGGTTAACGGAAGGCCGGCTGACGCGGATCATGATCAATTAGAGCGACTTACAATCGTAGCAGGCAAAGTCAGTCCTTATGTGTTGGATATCTCATGGGTAGACGCTGCGGGCAAGGCACGTTTTCAACGGATACCGGTCGGCCACTGAGCACTAATGAGTTATTCAATGCTGTATCCGGAATTAGAAGAGAAACTGCAAAACACCCGGCGCAACCTGGAGGGGGCGAACAGTGAAAACCTCATTGAACTTTGCCAACAATACCTTGCGTTGCTCGCTGAATATCGCAGTCACCTCTACAAATTGCGGCACACATACAATATCGATCCACGATCAGTGCATGTTCCATCGGCCGAAGACCTTAATGAGACCAGGAAAGTTGTACGCGCAGCTATAGAAAATACGACGCAAGAGCGCAACAGAACGGAGATGCTTCTCCTCTCCTTTACCACGGTTAGCGGTTATGAGGCAGCTAGGATATTCAACAAGCTAAAGTATCTGGGCCATGTCGACTGGGAATTAAGGGCAAGCGGGATTAAGTTTAGCGGTGGTACTAGTGGCGATCTATTGACGATCCAGGAAGCCGTTGACATTGCCGGCCTGCTTCGACGCGATGAATACGTCGCGGCGCAAGCGGTCGAAGAGAAGAGTCAAAGCCGGTAACAGGCAGGGTTTGAAATCAAGTTCTGAGCATCTGGTGGGCACGCTGCTCGTCGGCGCGATTAATAACTAAACGAACGCCCGCACTTCGCTGCAACTGAGGCTCCATACCTCCAGCGTCATCTTTGAATACGAAGGCCATTATTCCTCCTTCCTGGAGCAGTTGTTGCGCCATTCCAGCATCAATTTCATTGTTAAAAACCCTAAGAACGACCACTTCTTCTGACATAAGTTTTGTTCCCCGATATCTTTTCCCTAAGGTAGGAGTCTCACTGAAGCCCGGCGCTGCTCCTGATTGCATCTTCGAGTTATTCCAACGACGAGCCGCGATTCAAGAGATGCGCAAAATGGTTGCGCGCTTCCTGGGCATGAACGCGGCTGTCGCGCAATTCCGCAAAAACTAAACGAGACACCTCTTCAGCCGTTGGTTGTTGGAACAACGCTTTTGCATCCTTCACACGGCTGGCCGCCTCCCTTACAAAGATCGGCTTCATCTCGTCAGCCACTTCGGCACGGCATAAGTTATTGGCTTCCACTCCTCAATCTCCGTTGATTAGTGCATCACTTAAACAGACTGTTGAAGCCTCGCAGCGATTCGACACGACGCTTTTGAAATTCGCTGACCCAAGACTGAATCGCTGTAGACCATTTGTTTTCGCAAGCGGAAGATTGGACCAGGGGAGGAATACGCGGAACTCCACTTTTCTTTTTCTTAATTAGTTTGACTCGTAGATCTGGGTTCATGTTTCTGCCGGCTAAACTGGTTTCTTCATCATCGTCACTCTGAGACTCAAGCGGGCCGGGCTCCAATGACATCGTTGTCTCGGCAAATATCTGTTGTCTTTATGCTAGCTCAGGCGAAAGTGCCGATCTGTGCGCTGACACACATACCTAACGGAAGTACGCATAATAGTGGGACACAAATCATGGTCTTTCAGATAAGACTGCCCTTCGGCGGATTAGAACAAACCGACGGTACGCGAGGCGGAAAGCGCGATTGGGATCATATGTGTGTTAGCGCACGGATGGCCTCACTCCGTCTGTGTTAAAAGATCAGTCTCATCAGAGACATTTGTGCTAACCAGTTTTTTATACCCGTCGATCACCTTAATACCCTGACTAAACAGAGCCATCTACCACGAATTAGGCCAATTGAGATCAGGATGGTTGACACGCTGCAAAAAGAGAACAACAACATCACTGAGCCCCGGCTCACTGACGCGACGACCGGGACGTCAGAAAATCGTTACCGGCGGCTCTTCGAGGCTGCACGAGACGGAATACTGATTCTCAATGCCGTCACTCTAAAGATCACCGACGTCAACCCATTCATGTTGGAGTTATTGGGTTACTCACGCGCTGAATTTCTGGGGAAGGAGCTTTGGGAAATCGGTCTGTTCAGCGATAAGGAGGCGAGCCAACAGGCGTTTCTAGAGTTACAGGCAAAAGGCTATCTCCGCTACGAGGATTTGCCGCTCCAAACTATAGAGGGCAAGCTTCGCCAAGTGGAGTTTGTTAGCAACGTCTATGAAGAAGGCGGTCATCAAGTTATTCAGTGCAACATCCGCGACATCAGTGACCGCAAACGAGAAGAGGAAGAACGCAGACTGCTTTTGGAGAGCGCAAAAGCGGCACGCGCTGAGGCTGATAAAGCTAACAGCATCAAAGATGAATTTCTTACTACAGTGTCACATGAATTACGGACTCCCCTGACCTCGATTCTCGGCTGGTCAGATCTGCTTACGACCGGCAATCTCGACGAACAATCATCAAAGCGTGCTCTTGAGACTATCGCGCGTAACGCCCGCGCGCAAAGACGACTCATTGATGATCTGCTGGACCTCTCGCGCATCATGACCGGCAAGCTCCGCCTCGACGTACGCCGGGTTGAACTCGCGCAGCTGGTCGAGGCAGTCGTTGAAGGCGTACGACCGGCAGCGGATTTCAGAAACATTCATCTCCAGGTGTCACTTGATCCAGGAGTGAGTCCGATGTCTGGCGACCCTGACCGACTTCAACAAGTCATTTGGAATCTTTTATCCAATGCGATCCAGTTCACACCCAAAGGTGGACGTGTGCAAGTGCGGCTGGAGCGCAGCCATTCCCACGTCGAGATCACCATAGCTGATACAGGGGAAGGCATCGAACCGGAGCTCCTGCCTCATGTCTTTGACCGCTTTCGACAGTCCGACTCGTCGAACGCACGACGACATGGTGGACTTGGACTTGGTCTCGCCATCGTGCGCGAGTTGGTTGAACTGCACGGAGGGACGGTATCAGCTGCAAGTCCCGGTCTCGCCAGGGGCACCACCTTCAAAGTCATACTCCCGGTGAGCGGCGTACATTACGAACTGGGCGACTTCGAAAAGACGCAGCCAATAATCGGAGCCAATACTCCGACCGGCCAGCAGCCATCGCTTAAGGGTCTTCGCGTGCTCGTCGTTGATGATGATACTGACGCGCGTGAGCTCGTTGCTACAGTACTAACGAGGCGGGGCGCCGAAGTGGTCTCTGTCGAATCAGGCGGTGCAGCACTGGACGAAATCCGGCGACAACCATTCGATGTGCTGATCGCGGACATCGGGATGCCGATGATGGACGGCTATGCGCTGATTGAAAAGGTACGCCAACTTCCGGCAGAGCGCGGCGGAAGAATCCCCGCAGCCGCATTAACAGCCTACGCCGGAGACGAAGCCCGACTACGTATTCTTTCGGCAGGGTTCCAGATACATCTCCAAAAGCCGGTCGAGCCAGCCGAGTTAACAATCGTTGTTGCAAGACTTGCCGTACGATACGACGTGGCTGTAAAGGTTTAGCGAGGACTAAGTTAGTGAGACTGCTATTTTCGTGATCGGGCCTAAGACACGTACCGAGAGGCAGGCCCGGGCAGAGCTTCTTTTGAGTCTGTCATAGGCTCCGCCGTGAAGCCTATCGACTTGAACGCTACGAAAAGCTGCAACATCGCATATCGGACGCCATCCTCCACTGCCTGGGGCGACTGTCCAAGTTCCTCTGCGATTTCAAGATTGGTCATTCCTGAAAAGAACGCCAGTTCAACCATTCGGTGCTGGAGGGACGGGATTGCCTCCAGCGCTGCGCGAACGAGTCGCCTCTGTTCTGTGATATTTATGGAGGAGTTGCGGGCGTTCGTCGATTTAGTTTTGCCTCTTGTGCCGAAGTTCTCGGACGTCAGTTGGGTACAAAGGCGCTCGATCGCACGCCTGTGTGCCATGAGGATAAGCCAGGTTAAAGGCCTTTCATTCTGTTTGCCGAACCGGGCAGCTTTTTGTCTTACTTCTTCATAGAGCTCAGCCAATACCTCTTCCGCCGTCTGTGTGTGCCCCAGGATACGTAACAAAAGACCGAAGAGCAGCCCATTCGTAGCCTCAAAAAAAAGGCGGTAGGCAGCTCTATCGCCTCTTGCTATAAATTGGACGAGTGTAACGTCCAGATCACCCGTCGAGCGCTGAGGCCTTACTATAGAAAGGGTTGGTTTTCGCGATAATGACACTGCGTGTTTCACCTCAGGCGCTACGAAGAGTCAGAAGAGTTACGTCCGTCACCTGCAACCAGATGTGGTGGCGCCAGTGGACGGCTCGCGACGTCCTAAACCCATAGTGCGCGGTTGTGTAGCTTACAATAAATGGAAAACTGACGTATGTGTGGTAGCGCACATAAAGATTTTTTCCAGCTTTGATCGGAGGGTTAAGAGGTTTAATGGAGATATTCATCGCTTTCAGATTTCACAATCGCGTAACACTCGCAGGCTTTCGCTTCCAGGCCGCGGCGGTTAAGAATCGTGATCACACCTCGACAATAACGAATTAGCTTCCTTGTTTGCAGGTCGCCCGCCGCCTTGTTCACCCCTTCACGCCGCACGCCCAGCATACTTGACATGAATTCCTGGGTCAGTCGAAATTCCTCCATGCCCAGCCGGTCACTTGTCATCAGTAGCCAGCGAGCAAGCCGAGCGTCTACCTGATGAAAGCGGTTGCACGCGGCCGATTGAGATACCTGGGTCAGCAACGAGTGGGTATAACGATGCAGAAGGTGATGCAGCGCGCCAAGACGGTTGGCCTCGCCGCGTACGTTCGCGGAGGTCATTCTCATTGCTGAACCGGCACCCTGCACGAGTGCACGTGTTCGCGAAATGTTGACGCCCATGAAGATGGGGAGGCCCGCCATTCCTTCATTCCCCACCATCCCTACCTCGAGCGTGGATTTTTCTGACAGCGCGGAGAGCAATGACACTATCGAGTCGTTCGGGAAATAAACGTGCTTAATAACATCGCCGGGTTCGTATAGGACGTCGCCGAAAACTAAGGAGACATGCTTCAAGCCGGGAAGCAGACGCTCGTATTCCTTTTTTGGCAGCGTTGCGAGTAACCGATTATCGGTTACGCGACGCACTTTCTGAGTGGGCACGTACCTGGCTCCTAAATCGAGCGTCGGCCCGATAACAGGTTAACCACGAGCACGATAACTGCTACGACGAGCAGGAGATGTATCAGGCTCCCACCGAAATGCCCCAGGAAACCCACTAACCAAAGTACCAGCAATATCACTAAAATGGTCCACAACATCGCTTGAACCCTCCTTCGCTAAATTTTGTTGGGTTGACATAGAAAACCTAACCCGGATGCAAACTTTCGTCTGTGCGAGACCACACATACGAGAATAAAGCGTTTTGTAAACTGGCTTCACCAGGTGAGTTTCTCTCTATGTGTGTTAACGCACAGACCAGTGGTCACGGTTGGTCTAAACTGCTCAGACAATAATCTGCGTTAAGAACACAAACAGCACAAATTCGAATTGGGGAGGTCAAAAGTCGGCATTGAAAGGACAAACTTATGTCTGCGACCCCGCACAAAGCCAAAACGTCGGAATCTGTACATCGGCAATACTTGAGGCGGACGCGAACTTCTGCCAAACCCACAGTCGTAATAGCCGAAGATCACGACGACACACGTGAAATGCTTGGGATGCTATACAAAA
>DATJKB010000115.1:0-14365 GCA_035491875.1 Pyrinomonadaceae bacterium
TTATGGGGTTTGTTAAATTGACGAACCCTCGTTAGATTGCTGCTCTCGATATTTCTGTCCTCGATGAATAAGAAAACCGTATTGCTTGCCGCGCTCCTGGTAATTGTGAGCGCGGCCGTTTTTTTTCGAGCGGCTTCAACCGAAGCGCCAGCTGTTGCGGCGACTCGCCAATTTGCTCGGCATCGCGGTGCTCGTTTCGAAGTGAATGGCAAACCGTTTCGCTTCGTGGGGGCGAATGTAGCGGTGATGTATCGCGACGAAGATCGTGAGCGTATGCCGGAGACGCTTAGACAAGCGGCACAGCTCGGCATCAAGGTTGTTCGAGTGTGGGCCTTCGGCGAAGGTGGACCAAACGACGTCAAACCGATCACCGATTTCGAAGACTGGCCTCGCAATCATTCGTTTCGTCTGGCTCCCAACCAATGGAATGAAGAGGCATTTGTTCATCTCGACAAGGTGTTAGCCGAGGCGGCGAAGAACAATCTTTACGTGCAGCTTTGCCTGACAAATTGGTGGCGCGACACGGGCGGCGTCACTCAATACCTTCGCTGGGCCGGAATTAACGATGCCGCAGACGATAAGTTTCGCCACGGCATCAACAACGAACGGGCAATTCTCTTCTACACCAACCCAGAAACACGTCGGCTCTATCGTGAGCATATCGAGAAAGTCGTTACGCGTCGCAACACGATTACCGGCGTGCTTTATCGCGATGATCCAAATGTTTTTAGCTGGGAACTGATGAATGAGGCGCAAGTGATCAGTGGTCGTTGGGATGAGCGACGCGGATGGATCGCGGAGATGAGTGAATACATAAAGTCGCTGGATCCGAATCACATGGTTTCGCCGGGCACCTGGGGTTATCGTTCAGCAGCCGAACGGCGCGAATGGTTGGCCGATCACAGTTTGCGAACCATCGACTATTGCGACGTTCACAATTACCCGCGCGACGATCACGACAGTTTTGTTGATTCACCGAAGGCGTTGGCTGAGTTTGTTGATAATCGTGCTGCGGCCGCATTTTCCATTTCGAAACCGCTGGTGTTTGGCGAATTTGGGATGGGAGTTGAAGGACACAACAGCGCTTCGCAGGCAGATTGGTTTCAGGCGTTCTTTGAGACGAATGCCCGAGCCGGAAGTGGTGGGGCGATGTTTTGGATCCTGACCCCCGACCCACGTCGCGGTTACGGCGTCACTTATTCCACGCCGCGTGATGCGCAGGTGTTTTCGAAAATCAGTCAGGCGGCGAAAACATTCGCATCGCTTGCGGCTGCGGAGCCACAACAGCGTTTAGCGGATGCCCCGCGACATCTTGTACCGCGTCAGTTTGCCTGGAATAAATCAACCGCCGACGCGGAAGCAATGCCGCAGATGACGGTGCGCGAAGACAAGTCGATTCTTTATCAATTCAAACCTGGCATGGCGAGCGCGCAGCGTTTTGAAAAGATTGGCTCCGGGCCTGGCTACATTTGGGGATATGGTTCGGGATATCTCGAATACGCGATCGGTGAAAGGGAGGATCGACGGCGCGTGAGTGAGATCATCGTCCGAGCCCATCTGCAGCCGGTAGCTCCGATTGACGCGTCGCGCGAATTCGTCAAGACGCGTGTGACGCTGCTTATTAATGGCTGGAATTGTGGCTCGCGTTTGATTCCTTTTGAGCCTGACGGAAAGCCACTGATTCAGGAATGGCGCATGACGGGTTTGCTACTGCGATTGCGAGCGATGCGGGGGTTGCCGCTGCAGATCAGGTTTACAGTTACACCGGAATCCGACTGGTTGTATGGAGTGAATATTTCAAACTGGCCCGAAGGCTACGATGCGAAAGATACACGGCCGATTGAAGTTGAACTAAGACATTGAAGTCGGGCCGCAGATCTACACATTGAAGATGAGCCGCAGATCTACACAGATACGCACAGATCAAAAAAAACAACGAGCCAAGGTCTCAGGATCAAAGGCCAATGGCTAAAGACCAAAGACCAAAGACCAAAGACCAAAGACCATAGCCTAAAGACTAAGCCCAATCTACCAGCTTGAATTGTCTTGATCTGCGTTTATCTGTGTGAATCTGCGGCCAGGACTTTAAGAGTGTCCTCATTGACGATGTAGACATCGACAGAGCGCACCTCGCCGAGGAAAAACTGAAGATCCGACTTATGAGTTTGCAGTGCCTTCAATAGCGCGTCGTTACTGAAGTATCTCCGCCCACGCGCGACGATCACGAAATCTCCCACCTGTAATTGACCCAAAGCTTCCGGATCAGACAACGACACGCACTGTAAATCACTGCGTTTGTCGCGTTGCGCGTAATACGTCGCCAGCGAAGGACTTTCACTGGCGACACGCGCGCCAGGTCGCGCGCGTTTTGCTATCTCACTAATCACTTCCCGCATGCTCGAATCGTAGAATTCATCATGCGGAAAATAGTAACCAGCATTCGCCGCTCCGCCTCCGAGCGTATTTGTGAAGAGTCGAAAGTGCGGAGCCGCCTGCGCCGAAGCGATCACAGAGCAACTGATCACAAGCACCGCGAGGAAGGCGGGGACAAAATCTTTCGCGTTCCCGCGTTTGAATAAGATGGATGCTTTGCCCGACAACCAGCGACCCGTGAATTGAATACCAAGCGCCGACGTGATCAGAACTGCTGGCAATGCGGTAGTGTAGTAACGAGTAAACTTTCCGCCGAGAAAGCTGAATCCCACGAACCAGAAGTAGAGCCACATCAAAATAAAGTAACGCCCATCACCCAGCTTTCGACGAAACAGCAGCGGCAGGCCAACGATCAATCCCGCGAGCGTCAACAACGGCAGCTTTACCCCGGTAAAGACCAGGTAGAAATAAGCCGGAGTACCTTTGAGCCAATCGTCGAAGTGATGACTGTAAAGCTTGTTCATGAACTCGTAACCATCGTGACTGATCCGCTTGCTCCCGGCGAACAGGCCCATTTGCCGCCAGGTGTCGGGCAGCAGAATTGTCGGACTCAGCAGTAGAAAAACGACACCGCAGATCGCGAAGAAGATCAGGAACCTTTTAGATCCAATTCGCCAACGTGTTTCAGGTAGCTTCTGAAACATCCAGTAGTACGCCATGCTGATCGCGAACAGGTGCGGAACATATTTCGAAGCTACCATCGCGCCGTATGCGGCGGCCGTGGCCCAATAGTAAGGGTTTGGATTTCGTTCAGTGCTTTCAGCGACGCGCTGGCCACGCAGCCAGAACACGTTCGCTAAAAGAAAAAAGAAGAGCAGGAAAGTATCTTCCTTGGCGACCCGATTGAATCCAATAGCAGTGGGATCAAAAGTCCAAAGCGCGGCAGCGATCAGCGCGACCTCGGCTCCGAACAGTTCGGCGGCGATCAGATAGATCAGAAGTGCACTAAGCGCGCCAAGCACTATGCCCGGAAAACGGAGCGCTGTTTCGGGTTGAATGTATTCGGCAGGATGACTGGCGACGAATGAGCTATTGTTCCACTGCTCAACGACAATGATGCTGGCGGTTTGCAGCGCCTTCATCAACATTGGATGTTCGCCGTTCGAGCCGGTCAGACCTTGCGTACGCCACTCCGCGACCGTGTTTAGTTTGTTCAGCTCATCTTCGCTTAAGCCTTCGGCACTTAAACCGCTGACACGAAAACCGAATCCAGCAATAATGAGTACGGTCAACGCAACAAGAATCAGGGTCCTGCTGCCAGACAGCACTCCGCGACCTGCGAACAGATCGGGCCGTAATCCGGCGGTAATTATTGCTTCAGCTTGAGCAGACAATTCTCAGTTTTCCCATCTGTGGAGGGCCTTTGGAGACAGCAAGGATGCTGTTACAAAGTGCGAAAGGGTAACGGAAGATTCCGGTAGTGTCAAAATCAAACAATGTAAATGGCAGTTTACTAATCTGCGGTTCCAAACCACTCAACTCATTGCGCCGTTCTCTGCGGCTCGGCGTCTCAGCAGTTTGCGGTCCGAAGTACTCAACAGGCCATTACACCGCCGAGTCGCAGAGCACGCCGAGGACACGCAGTGAGTCGAGCACTTCTGGGTGATAAACTTCATTAGAGTAGCCTAATGCGGAGGACATCGTGAAAGTCGCTTTTGGATTAAAAGCACATTCTGGTTGGGCAGCGCTCGTCGTCGTTGGCAAAGACGATGGCGAATACGTTGTAGTTGATCGTCGTCGCATCGAGCTGGTCGAAGAGACATGGGCGAAGCAGCCTTATCATGCGGCCGAAGGTTGCAAGCCGGAAGTTGCTCGCGACCTGGTGAAGCGCGGCATTGCTGCCGCAAATCGCATTGCCTTACGCGAATTGCGTGGCAGCTTAAAGCTCGAAGAGAAGCGTGGCAACAAAGTTGTCGGCTGCGGAGTGCTTGTCACAAATCCAATGCCCGCCTGGAGCACTGATGAGATTCTCGCGGTCCACTTTCGCATGCACAAGGCTGAGGGAGTTCTGTTTCGGGAGGTGTTGTGCGACGCGGCCACTAAGTGCAACGTGCCGCTCGTGAAAGTGCCGGAGAAATCACTTGGAGCTTACCCGGAAAAGACTCTGAAGATGTCTGTGGGTGATTTAACGAAAACTATTTCAATGCTTGGCAAATCCGTTGGCTCACCATGGGGAAAAGATCAAAAAGAAGCCGCAGTGGCTGCGATGATTGCGCTGGGATAACAGCCACGAAACCAGAGGGAATCAGCCGCAGGTTAACGCAGATAATCACAGATAGTTTAGATCTGCTGTATCTGCGAAATCTGCGGCTGATCGCTCTGTTACACCAAACTCACTTGAACTTGAAATTAGCTCGGTGAGTGCTACCGTCGTTTAAGGTCACCACCAGTTGCCGGCATGTACCGGCCCATGATGGATCCGTTTTCCAAACGTAGTTGTACTGATCCGTTGCGGCATTGTATGACAGGCTACTGCCACCCGCGTTGACCGTCTCCTCTAAGTCGGTCGCCGGATCGCTTGAGTTACAAGCGATTGGTCCTGACTCAGGTGAACCTGGGGCAAAGATTCCCAGACCCTTGAAACCGCTAAGGCTAAACTTCACTGGTATCGCTCTGCCGGCTTGCACGACATTGAGTGCAGGCAGGTTATCCACTGGTTGGAAGAATCCGGCAAAGTTATAGGCAACCGTGACGGTGAAACTGCAGGTCGATGTGTGACCTGCGCCGTCGTCAGCCGTGGCGTTAACTGTCGTAGCGCCGACAGGGAAGGTCGATCCCGAAGCCGGGCTACTATTGACGGTGACGCTCGAAGAGCACGCGTCAGTCGCAGTCACCGCAGGATAATTTACAACCATTGACGTCGCCGTCGAATTCATTGGCAGACTGACGACAATGTCAGACGGACACGTGATGATCGGCGCGAGAGTATCGACGACGGTCACAACAACATCGTCCGTGTCTGTACCGCTAGCGCTGTCTGTAACTGTTAACGTGATGGTGTGAGTTCCGGTCGCCAAATGGACCGTTAACATCTGGCCTGTTCCTAGTGACGTGGCCCCTTCGCTCCACGCGTACGAGGTAATCGATCCACTAGCCGCAGCTGATGCAGAGCCATCTAGTGTGACCGCGGTTGTTGCGCCAGCGCATTCCACTGTTTGATCCGCACCGGCATTAGCGACTGGTGGGGCCGCACCTTCTCCAAACTTCTGCACGCGATCGTTACCCGAGTCGGCAACGTAGAAGTCTCCCGAAGAATCGACTGCAACGTCCTGTGGTCCAAAAAACTCACCGTTTTCCGAACCGGAAACGCCCGTGCCGCAAGTGGAGATCCACACTCCGGTGCTCGAAAAGGTTTGAATTCGATGGTTGCCACTGTCCGCGACGTAAATTGTTCCAGTCACGTCGACCCTGACGCCTTGTGGCGAGGTGAATTGTCCGTCCGCTGTACCAGCCGTCCCGAACGCCATCACAAAAGTACCCGATGATGTGAACTTCTGTATTCGATTGTTCCCGGTATCAGCGACGTAAATATTGTCTGCAGAGTCAACCGTGATTCCCACTGGACCGGCAAACTGACCATTGGTTGCACCGTTACTTCCCCACTTCGTGATGAATGTCCCGGTCGAATTAAACTTTTGCACGCGGTGGTTACCAGAATCGACAACGTAAACATTGCCGGCAGAATCAACCGCAACTCCACTCGCCGCTATGAACTGGCCATTGCCAGTTCCGTTGGTGCCCCAGCCGCCTTGGAATACTCCACTTGAATTGAACCGCTGAACGATGTTGGAACGACTCTCGAAAGTATCAGTGACGTAGATGTCACCCGTAGGGCCTTCAGCGACTCCTTTAGCATTAACGAAACTTCCCGGCGTTGATCCGGGAGTACCAAAAGAAAATACCAACGTGCCGGTTGGAGAGCGCTTTTCAACCAGGTTGTCCCTCGTAACGAACACGTTTCCATCGCTCGCCACGGCGAGTCCTTTTGGGAAAGAGCCAGGGTCGCCCCATTTCAACAAAAAGTTGCACGCAGCCGAGACGGCGTTGCTCGACCACGACAACGTGCCGATCATCGCGCCGCACAGAATGAGTAGATAAAGTGGCTTTCTTGAGTTCTTCACTGACTTTTTCACTGGCCGGGCCTTCGTTCGGGATCCTCTACGAGGCGAAGAGGGTCTGAGTGATCTCATATAGATGTCCTTCCATGTTTGAATAGATAGATTGAGCGCGATGCAGCTGCGCTATCTTAAAGACGGATATGCAGATTCAAATTGGGGCCTGGGCTGGGCGATCTTTGAACTAGCCCCGGAATGACTCGCCAATCCTCTGGGAGAGAAGAATTGGAGTCTGTTTGACGTGCGCGAAAATAAGTCCAATGGGGAAGGTTGTCAACGTTTTAGATCGGTGATATCAATCGCGCAGGTTCAGAAAAACTGATGAAACCACCAGAGACGTTTATCACTGACCGATTACGTTTACGGCTACCGGCATTGTCTGACGCGGAGAGCATCCACAACGCTTACGCGACTGATCCTGAAGCGACACGATATCTAATCTGGCGACCTCACAAGAATATCGAAGAGACAAATGCTTTTCTTAGACGGTGCGTTGAAGGATGGTCGACAGGAAGCGAGTTCCCCTGGGCCATCACATTAAAAGAGGGCGGCGAGTTGATCGGCATGGTTGGCCTTCGCGTCCACGAGTTCAAGGCGGACCTGGGATACGTATTAGCGAGAAAGTTTTGGGGGAATGGATTTGCAACCGAAGCGGTAACTCCGATCCTTCGCTGGGCATTGGCCCAGCCCCAGATCTATCGCGTGTGGGCCATGTGCGATGTAGATAATTTTGCGTCAGCTCGAGTACTCGAAAAGGTTGGAATGACCCGCGAGGGCATAATGCGTCGCAGCCAAATGCACCCAGCTGTGAGCGACGAACCCAGGGATAGTTATTGCTACGCGATCGTGAAGTAGGACGCCGGCCGATTGTTGATTGATGATTTTTGATTGCTGATTCGATGGAACCACCAATCGTCAATCTTCAATCAACAATCTTCAATGTTCTGCTAGTCTCGATCGCCGTGAATGCGACGACGCACCAGCCGCTCGACTTCCAGAGGTATGCCCTCAGTTTTTGATTGACGGATGAAGGCTCCGTCGATCTTAAAGATTCGAAGCTTCACGACATCTTCCACTGAAAGATTACTCAGCCCTTCATTTCTAACTTCAGCAACAAACTCTGGCGTCACTTTGAAGATCTGCATCTTCACGAGGCTCTCGAAAGATTCGTTGGCAAACCCCATCTCGGTCGCTTTCGCGACAAACGATGGATCGATTTTGAAGATGCGAGCTTTCACAAGATCTTCCATACCGAGATTGAAACCAGTCGCTTTCATTTCCCTCATGAACTGCGAGTCGATCTTGAAGATGGCTGCTTTGAACAGATCATCGACTCCCAGGTTAGTAAATCCTGAGGCCTGCAGATCGTCAGCCAGCGCTGTCGTGACATTTATAGTTGTCGCTGCGAACAGCCGCTCTTCAAGATCTTCCGGATGGTTTAGGCCGACATGCTTTTCAAAGTCAAAACCACGGCTCTTCATGGCTGCGACGAATGATTGATTGCCCGTAAACGTGAAGGTGCCGGAACCTTTACCGTTTTGAAAGTTCCCCTCGCAGTCAATTCTCCCCGCCTCACGGACAAGGCTGAACTTTACCGCGCCCCCCGCGCGTGCCTGTTCGCTGCTCAAGCCTTGTAACTGAGAGTATTCGTAGCTTTCTCCGCTTTGATGTCTGCCATGGCCGCGATCGGTCCGAAGTTCGAAGGTTAGTTGGATTCTGTTGGAGTTGTCGTTAACCGAGGCCGTCCACGTTCCAGTGATTGGTTGCTGCCCGCGGACAGCGGTGATTGCGCCCAGCAGCGCCAAAACGGCGACAGTGATCGTCAAAATTCTGAAGTTCTTTGACATAGGTAGGTCCTCGACTTAGATTCTGTTCCTTAAAGGAAGAACACCCACGGTAGTAGATTTGTGGCGAAAAGTTCTTCTATCAACCGACCTGCACAATATGCCCCGCAAACAACTCAGGAAAGCCGAAGTGGTCGGAAAGCGAATTTACCTGCGCCCTTTGGAAGCCAATGACGCGGCCGAGTTTATCGCCCTGAATCGTGCCAGCAAGAACTTCCATCGCGGGCTTGTTTCGCCACCCGTCCGAGCCGAACAATTTCAAACGCTGCTCGAGCGATGTCGCCGGCCCGACATGATTTGCTTTCTGATGTGCCGAGTGGCCGACGACGCGATTGTCGGGTCAATTAATCTGAGTCAAATCTTTCGGGGCGGCTTTCAGAGTGCGTATCTCGGCTATCACATTGGAGCGAGATTCGCGCGCCAGGGTTATATGAGTGAAGCTCTCTGGTTGGTTCTCAAGTATTCCTTCGAGAAGCTTGGACTTCATCGTCTGGAAGCAAACATCCAGCCGTTGAACCGTGCGTCGATCGCCCTGGTCAAACGTGCTGGATTTGTGCGGGAAGGGTTCTCAAGACGCTACCTAAAGATCTGCGGGCGCTGGAGAGATCACGAACGCTGGGCCATCATCGTAGAAGATTGGAAGGCGAAGCGGGCGTCACGTGCGACAAGATGATACCGTTGCAAACAGCTTTCACGGGCGCGCCAAATTTGCTGATGTTGAATGACAGTTCCTGCGCAGACGACTGAAGAACCTTCCAGTCTTCAAACACCAACTCTCTTGAAATCTTTCCGTTGCGCATTTCGAAGACGTGCAGAAGTCGGATCTCGGCTCGCGACCCAACTGGCACCGGCGGATCGTCCATCGCGTTGCCGCTAAGCACGAGAGTCAACACACTGTCGTCAACCACGCGATCCTCGGTCGCGAATCTTTGTAGACAACGAAACTCCTCGACAGTGAACGACGCAAACATCTTCCGGTAGTTTTCGCCCACAGCTTTCTTACCGCGGAATACGAGGTTGCGGACCGGTGATTCCCAAACTATATCGTCAGTATAGAGCTTTAGGGCCTCGTCGACTTCGTTAGCTGCTTCACTGTGAAAGTGTGCTTCGACTGCCGCCAGGTTTTTCGCTATCAGATCGTCTTTCATGGGTTTGTTTGATTTGCCTCCAAAAGGATAACGCGCATTTCATGCTGAAAAAGGACCCTCGAGACCACCGACTTCATGTCGGTGGAGCCTCAACTTCTCCCTACAGATGCGCAGTTTTGATGGGCGGGCGCGTGGAACCAGACCTGAGTTGTTTCATTCAAGTTGGATTTCCACGCGCACGCCAGTCAAAACTGCGACTAATAGGTGTGTGGCTCGGCGTAGGTCAAAAGTGAGACTCCACCGACATGAAGTTGGTGGTCTCATGATTGCCTTGCAGCAAGCCGTCACTTACCATTGCCGCCAACATTGAAGACTTAAGGAACGATCATCATGTCGAAGCAAACATCCATGTGTTTGATTGCCGCAGTAGTTTCTACTTTCGTCATCATCGGAGTCGGGTTGTTCCTCGTGGTGATGAACTCGATGACCAGGGCTGGTACTGGCGGCATCAGTGCTGGGGCCGGAGGCGTCAGTGAAAATGTTTTCCTACTGCTCATGGCGTCTGTGCCAGTGGTGACGGTGCTCTTGTTTTTGATCTTCCGGAAAGTTCTGGGCACCCGAAAATAAGAGCCGCCCCGCCCCTTAAGAGTTTGCACAAAGACACGATAGAATCATTCTCAACCAGAGACCGGCTTGAATGGCATCACACTATCGCCGTTTCGACGATTTGATGAGACTACCACCTGGAAAATTAACGCTACTCACATTAGTACTGGGATTGATTTACTTATTGCCGCCTCCCGTTATCGCCCAGCGCAGGCCGCCGAACATCGTTGTGATCGTCACGGACGATATGGGCTATGCAGACATCGGCATTCACGGAGGTAAGGATATTCCTACACCAAACATTGATGCGCTTGCGCGAAGTGGAATTCGATTCACTAACGCGTACGTCAGCGGCCCTTACTGTAGTCCGACTCGAGCAGGACTGTTGACCGGGCGTTACCCACAGCGCTTCGGGCATGAATTCAACCTGGACGTTTCCGAAGCTCACCGCGAGCTGGGACTACCTGTTAACGAAACGACGTTGGCAGATCGTCTACATGCGGCTGGGTACCACACGGCGGTATTCGGCAAGTGGCATCTTGGATTAGCGGAACGATTTCATCCGATGTCTCGAGGCTTCGACGAGTTCTTCGGCTTTCTCGGAGGGCAACACTCGTATATCGACACACAAGCTGCGAGTCGCAATCCAATACTCGACGGTCGAACAATAGTAGATAAGACGAATTACCTAACTGAAGCGTTTGTGGATCGGGCGGTGGATTTTATTCATAGACAAAAGTCGCGACCCTTTTTCCTATATCTCGCGTTCAATGCAGTTCACACCCCGTTGGAAGTCACGCAGAAGTATCTCGATAGATTTCCCAATATCGCGGATGAACAGCGGCGGAAGTATGCTGCCATGCTATCTGCGATGGACGATGGTATCGGAAGAACACTGGCAGCGCTTCGTGTGGAAGGCCTGGATGAGAACACTATTGTTTTCTTCCTCAACGACAACGGTGGGCCAACAATGGTTGGAACCACAATTAACGGCGCCAGCAATGCGCCGCTGCGAGGATCTAAGAGGCAAACGTACGAAGGTGGGATTCGAGTTGTCTTCGCAATTCGTTGGAAAGGACACCTGCCGGAGAAAACGACGTACGATCAACCCGTAATCCAACTTGATGTTTTTCCGAGCGCTCTTGCTGTCGCGGGGATCAAACCGAAACCAGAATCGCACGTGGACGGTGTTGATCTGATGCCTTTCCTGTTGGGGAAGCAAAAGAAACCGCCGCATGAAGCGCTCTACTGGCGATTAGGCAACAATGTGGCTATTCGCAAAGGGGAGTGGAAACTCGTTAAGACGAGCGAACAACCCCTGCGACCTTTTGATGCTTCTACGCTGAATGACCTCTCTGGAGCGGAACTGTACAATTTGGTGAAAGATTTGGGAGAACACGAGAACCTTGCATCAAAGTATCCTGAGAAGGTAAGGGAACTAGCGGACGCGTGGCGACAATGGAACAACACGCTGAGTAAGCCATTGTGGGTTCCAGGCGGACGCATTCAGTGACGGTAAAAGAATAATGTTTGATGGAGTGATAATAACGGCTCTGGCGATTGGTTTTGTTCTCGGTCTCAAACACGCTTTGGATCCAGATCATGTCGTTGCCGTGTCTACGATTGTGAGTCAAAGCAAGAGTCTTCGTCGTTCGTCGCTGGTCGGAACGTTCTGGGGATTGGGCCACACCTTCTCACTATTAGTCGTTGGACTTGCGGTGATCGTTCTCAAATTGAACTTAAATGAGCGCGTCGCGGCGTGGATGGAATTCGCCGTTGCAGTGATGCTGGTGGCGCTGGGTGTAAAGGCCGTCGCCACTGCGTTACGCGGATGGAAACTCCACCTTCACAAACATGAACATGGCGGTCGCCCACACGTCCATTTGCATCTGCATAAGCCTGATGAGGTAGAGACTCACCAGCATCGTCACCTGCTCGGTCTCGGAACAAGACCTTTTTTAGTCGGTATGGTCCATGGTTTGGCGGGAAGCGCGGCGTTGATGATCCTGGTAGTGGCGACGATACCGTCAGCGGTTGTGGGACTGATCTACATCGCGGTATTTGGTGTCGGCTCTGTGGGTGGAATGTTACTCATGAGCAGCATCGTCAGTTTGCCCTTTCTTCTCACTGCGCGAAGGTTGAGCGTTGTGAGCCGTGTGTTACAAGTCTCAGTGGGAGTGTTCAGCGTTGGATTTGGGATTTATTTGTTGTCGCAGTACGGAGATCTCTTTGGAGTGCGGTGACTCGTCACCGCTTTCAAATGCGACGAGAGCCTCCGCATCGAAAGAATAAAAAAAGCGGCGATCCCGACTAGTCGGGACCGCACTCCAAAATGATTGAGCGATTGAGTGGAAAACTGATTGTCGGCATCACCGGCGCAACGGGCACGATCTTCGGCGTCCGACTGTTGCAGATCCTGGAGGGCACCGGTCTAGAAACGCATCTCGTGATGAGTAAGTGGGCTCAGCGCACGCTGACTCACGAAACACCTTACACGGCTGCGGAAGTTGAGCAGATGGCTGCCTGTGTTTATCGCAGCAGCAACCAGGGCGCGCCAATTTCAAGCGGATCTTTTCTCACAAAAGGAATGATCATCGCGCCCTGCAGTATGCGAACACTGGGTGCGATTGCGAGTGGTGTTGGCGACAACCTTATTACGCGCGCTGCTGATGTAACACTAAAAGAGCGCCGTAAACTTGTGCTGCTTGTTCGGGAAGCACCATTTAACGACATCCATCTCGAGAACATGTTGAAGCTCTCAAGAATGGGAGTTGTCATATTGCCTCCCGTTCCAGCTTTCTACAATCATCCGAAGACAATCGACGACATCGTCAACCACGTCGTGCAACGTGCGCTCGACCAGGTCGATATTCACATCGATGTGGTCCAGAGATGGGACGGCGTGATGAGAAACAGCGCCCGCAACCCCACTGACAACCTCGAAAAGGAGAAGACATGAAGAACCTGGTTCTTGTTGTGTTCGTGCTGACCTTTGCTCTGACAGTAACGGGACAAACAAGAACCAAAGGCGTGTTGCTCGAAGATCTAACCTGGGTTGAAGCGGAGAAGATCCTGAATCCGAATACAGTGGTGGTGATTCCGCTCGGAGCGGCGGCAAAGGAACACGGCCCCCATTTGAAACTAAAAAACGACTGGCTCATCGCCGA
This sequence comes from Pyrinomonadaceae bacterium, assembly GCA_035491875.1. Classification (GTDB taxonomy): domain Bacteria; phylum Acidobacteriota; class Blastocatellia; order Pyrinomonadales; family Pyrinomonadaceae; genus PSRF01. The sequence goes on from DATJKB010000115.1 coordinate 13,254, forward strand.
GTACTTAAAGAAGCAGGTGCTCGCGCAATCAAATGTTGTCGTTGCTCCTACAATCAACTATCACTTCTATCCTGCCTTCGTAGAATATCCAGGCTCAACCACACTGCGCCTCGAAACTGCAAGAGATTTAATCGTAGACATCTGCAGGAGCTTCGCCCGCTATGGACCACTCCGGTTTTATGTCCTGAACACAGGAGTGTCGACGTTGCGTGCATTACAACCGGCGTTCGAAGCACTCGCGAAAGAAGGATTGGTTCTGCGTTACACCGATCTGCTTAAGATCATAGGGCCAGTCGAAAAAGCGATCGGTCAGCAGGAGGGCGGTACCCACGCCGATGAGATTGAGACGTCGATGATGCTCTACATTGCTCCCTCAACAGTTGATATGAAGAAGGCGGCCAAGGATTATCATCCCGGCACCGGGCGAGGCCTCACCCGCAAGCCAAACGGCGAAGGTGTTTATTCAGCCACGGGTATTTATGGCGACGCCACCCTGGCTACAAGGGCGAAAGGCGAGCAGGTCATTAAGGCCTTGATTGCAGGAATTCTCAAGGAGATTGAGGATCTGAGGCAAATTGCTATAGCCACGCAGCCGCCGCAATAGCTGCAGCCGAAACTTTTTCTTGCGCTTGCCTCGCGACTCCTTTAGATTTGATTCACTCTTTCCCTTGACTCACGGCCCCAGCTCAAAAGCCTTTCAAGCCATAAAGTCTGGTTAGACGGAGGTGTAGATCATGCTTACGCAAGTCTGGGACACTTTTATGATGCTGATTCCAGTATTCATCTTGTTAACAATGATCTTCGGCGCAGGTTTTTATATCGGCCGAGTCAGCAAGAAGGAACAGTAACCTTTACCCGCCACTAAGCACCATGAATACCCTCAACTGCCGTTGGGGGTATTGAAGGAAACCAATTGACGCCGCTCGGTAATTGATATATCTATCGTTCGGTCCTCGCACAACCGATTACCTAGTCTCACGCCGCGCTGATCACCGGCGCAAAGCTTGAGCCCATCACCAAACCATTGGTCCCTTAGATCGGACCTCGTCCAAATGGAGGCCAAAAAATGAATTCCTCTCACAGAAGATCCAGGTTCGTATTCCCATTGTTAA
>DATJKB010000116.1:0-4081 GCA_035491875.1 Pyrinomonadaceae bacterium
GACAACGGCACCAACACGTTAACCGAAGATGACCTGCAAGCAATTCAACGTGAGGTTCCTAGTGTTTCGATGATGAGCCCGATGGTCAACTCACGTTCGCAGTTGGTGGTCGGCAATCAAAACTGGAACACGTCGATTCAGGGTGTCAGCGAGCAGTTACCAGGCATTCGCAAGTGGACCATCGACAGCGGTGAGTTCTTTACTGAAGCGGATGTTCGTTCCGGCGCGCGTGTCATTGTACTGGGACAAACTGTTGTAGATAACCTCTTCAGCGGCATGGATCCGGTGGGACAGAGTGTTCGCGTGATGAATCTTCCCTTTCGCGTGGTAGGCGTTCTTGGCCGCAAAGGTCAGGATCCGCAGGGTCGCGATCAAGATGACATCGCTTTTGCACCTTACTCGACTGTCCAAAAGAAACTACTCGGCACTACTCGCATTCAAGTCGCATACGTTTCAGCTGTTTCAGCCGATGCGACGTACACTGCGCAAGTGCAAATCAGCGAATTACTCCGCCAGCGTCACAAACTCAGCGGCAATCAGCCGGATGACTTTACTGTCCGAAATATGTCGGACATCGCCGAAGCTGCAAATGAAACCAACAGCATCATGACGTGGCTCCTCGGTAGTATCGCAGGTGTCTCGCTTCTCGTTGGCGGCATCGGAATCATGAACATCATGCTCGTGTCGGTAACTGAGCGTACCAGAGAAATCGGCGTGCGACTGGCCATTGGCGCGCGCTCGTCTGCAGTCAAAAAGCAGTTTTTGATCGAATCAATTGTTCTTAGTTTGACAGGCGGGACCATTGGAATACTTCTCGGAATAGCTGCAAGCCTTGCGATTCCCATGATGTTGGGCTGGCCCACGCTTGTTTCAACCACCGCTATCATCGGATCAGTCGTTTTCTCAGCGGCAGTCGGGATCTTTTTCGGTTACTACCCGGCGCGGAAGGCCGCGGCATTGGATCCGATAGAGGCGTTGAGGTACGAGTAACCTCTTTGGAGTGCGGCGACTTGTCACGGCTCTCCTCGGCTGCGAAGGTTTGTAGCCAAATCCCCACGTGACACCGGTAAACAAACGGTGACTTGTCACCGCAGTCTTGGGCTGCAACTTATCGCAGCGAACTCCAGGAAAGCCGGTTACCAAAAGCGGTGACAAGTCACCGCACTCCAAAGAGACATTACTGTTTGCGGATTCGCTTTACCCTGTAGTCGCGACCACCTCGGCGAATGATTACTTCCACGACTTGTCCTTTTTCATCCCTAACAAAGGTGAACGTAGCGTCGACCTCCCTGAGAAAGAAAGTATTCGGAGATTCCGGCAATAATTCGGCCCTCGGTTGCTGGGGTCCCTGACTGATTAGTTTGTCGCCTTCTCTGGTAATGATCACACGTGGTCCGGGGACACCAAGGTCGTACTCACCAACATAGTCATCGTAAGGCCCAGGATCGATTTTGCTGATGACTCTTTCTCTGGGCTTAAAATCGGGCCAGCCGTACTCCGCCGAAATACTTTTCAGAATCTCGAATCCGAGTTGCGCGCCATTTTCGCCATTGATCATTACTACAGCACCCTGTCCGGATTGAAGGTACCCAACCGCATAAGACTTGAAGCCAACGTTTGATCCTGCAGTATTAAAACGCGCAGACGGACCTTGACCATCGACGAACACACCCAACCCAACGTTTTCAATCTGCGGCGTAAGCATTATGTTCGTCATTTCTTTCGAAAGAATCCGATTTGACTTTCCCTGGTTCGACTTTTGTATCTCAATTACGAGTTGGGCCAGATCCGAAGGAGTGCTCCACAAACCTGCAGCAGCCAGCTGCGGATGCACGAACCAACCTCCTTCTTCCTCCTCACCGTTTGGTAAATGACCGGAGGCGACATTTGAATCATTAACCGCAGGTAAATCGAAAGTGCTGCGCGACATGCGAAGGGTTTTGAAGATTGGTTGTATCAAGTCTTGGAACGACTTTCCGGTTACATCCATCAATAGCTGGTGCAGCACTTCGTAACCACCACCGGAATAACTAAACCTTGAACCGGGAATGATTTGGATTCGAACCGGCGGTGTGTTGGACGGCTTTTCGCCATTTAGAACTTGTGGCACTGAGGGCAGCGGCTGCCCCCTCAGATACCCGAGAAATCCTCCAACCGAAAGCCCCGCCGTGTGTGAGAGTACTCGGCGAAGCGTGGGCTTCTCAGTCTTCGTTAAATCACTCTCGGGTATCTTCCAGGTTGATAATTTAACGTTCACGTCTTCATCGAGATCGAGCTTGTGTTTTTCGACAAGCTGTAGAGTTGCGAGAGCTGTAAACGTTTTGCTGATCGACGCGGCCTGGAACAAAGTTTCGGTATTGACGCGCTGTTGACCGTTAACCTTTAGCAGGCCGTAACCGCGAGCCCATTCGACTTTTCCATCGTTTATGACTGCGACACTAACACCTGGGGTCTTGTAAAACTGCATCCTTTCGTCAATTCTCATGCGGAGTGGAGTCTCACCCTTGAGTATGACCGGCGGCAGGAGTCCATTCTCAACTCGCTCTATTCGCTGTTCGAGAGTGGCAACAGGTTTTTGCTGTTGCTGTTTTTCTACCGAAGTACTCTTTGCCGCACCGTGCTGCGTCGTTGTTAATAAGCCGGCTGATGCGATCGAAAACAGCGAAAGCCACACTACGCCCTTCTGCCATGACACACTTCTCACAAGCAGTCTCCTTGAAACCGAGTTTTACTGAGGGATGTTTAGGTGATTACGAACTCGCGACTTCCGGCCGCGTTGATTGCCAGGCCCAATGCAAACCGATCCAAAAAAAGAGACTCACAACGTACGCAAGCATTGTCGAGGCTAACCGAAACTGTGGGTCAAGTCTGCTGCCGACAAGAGCAAGCAGAATCGCCGGCACGGCGTGGACAATTAAAAATGTCCACAATGCCACGCGTAGAGGGTTCCATTTCGTGAGTTTCAGTAACAGAAAAACAATCAAGTTTCCGATAATACCGGTTGTCACAACCGCATCAAGTATTCTTCCAAAAACAAGAATTGGGGCGACTTCATGCGATCTGCCGTAACTCAGCAGTGCAAATGCAGCAATGATGATGACTACCGTACCTACAACTGCGACTAGATCTCTTCGGAGACTATTCATGAAATGATCGCCCTTTCTAATGTTTTGTCCGTGCTCCTTCGTCGCTGTGATGGCAAGATCACAAAGAACCGCAAACCAGTAAGTAATAATCGCTGACTTGTGACGCCGACTCGCTTCGTCGCGATACCGATCACGGAAGGCTTGAGCCATCAGCCAGCCATACTCGTCACGAAAGTCAGACGGATACGCGTTGAGAAGCACGGTATAGATTCGAGAAGATACGTCTTCGTTAATTCTCATCACTCAAACATTGTGAGCCGATAGCAGTTTCTTACTCCTCGCCGCTTTCACCAGTTGCGCTAAACGTTCCGCTTCAGCGACTGCAACTCGATGACCAAATGTCGATAATCGGTAGTAACGACGTCGTTCGTCATCCATGTCGGGATCGGGTCGTTCATCGGATTCTTCAATCAGCTCGTCGCTGAGCATCCGCTTGATAGATCCGTAGAGCGTGCCCGGCCCAAGTCTCACGCTTCCGTCGGTACGCTCGTCGACTTCGCGCATGATGTCGTAACCATGCCGTTCACTATCCGCAAGCGCCAGCAGGATATGAAACATCGCAGGCGTCAACGGTAAGAAATCGCTTGGATTACGCTCCTTCGCCAAACTTGATCTCCTTAACAACGTTCTGATTATCGTCGTCTGTACCAACCGCAAACTATATCGACGCGCGATATAGTAGGCTTGCGGATCTAATCTGTCAACAGTTATTTCGATCTCGTCGTTAGCCGAGTAGTTCGGTTACTATGCCGCGCTATGAAAACACGTCTATCGCGTCGACCACGCCTCGCAATCGTTTACCTTCTGATCATTCTTGCGGCGCTGCCCATTGTCGGTCAGCGCACCCGACCAACTACCCCTGCGCAGGTAAATCGACGACCCAGGTTGGTCTTGCTAATCGCGGTGGATCAATTTCGTCGCGATTATCTCGAGCG
>DATJKB010000117.1:0-7224 GCA_035491875.1 Pyrinomonadaceae bacterium
GGGTTCCATTAGCAACAAACTGTGGCGCGGCCACACTCGGACATCGCGTCGGGTTGCCGATGAATGCGTACCGCATATCAGATCCAAACACCTCAACAATTCCATGATAGGGCTGCGCTGAGGCGACACAAAAACCCGTCGTTGGCGAACTTACATCAGCCGAGGCGAGCACGACGTAAATTCCATTAGGATCCAACGGAATACGATGGTTGGTAATCTGATCGCTGACGATGCCCTGGATATCAGAAGGTGTGAGCTCGAACCCCCGCGAATATTGATCAAACGCCTGGCCTCCAAAATACGCGACGCCGTTCGGAATTTGGCCGGCGCTATTCGGATAGGTTCTAAGGATCGCGTAATAGGGAGTTGCACCGACGTTCGACATGAAATCCGTCAAGATATTTTGTGTGGTGGTATCGCCGTTGTTCCCACAAGTGTTGTCCCAACAGCCATACCAGATAAAGTAAACGTCTTGAGGTCCGGTCATGACCTGCCCATTGTGATAGAGGATTCTGGTATTAGTATTCACATGTCCTGTTGCGCCTTGGGTAGACGTAACGCTTTGTGCTGATGCCGGTTGGGCCAACCAAACAAAGCTCACTGTCAGTAGCAGTATTAGAATTTGCACTTTTGTTTTCATATGTCCTCCTGTGGCCCGCTCATGGAGCGGGTGTAGGTGCTACGAACGGGTAAGTGGCCGGCGCCTCATTTCCAATCTTGATTCCGTTCCTGGCGGTATTCAGACAAACCGGGTGAGCAAAAACTGACGGCGCATCTGGTCCCGAGTAGACAATGTCATCGACCAACGCTCCGCCCGGAGGATTGAGACCTGCCAGGTCGCGCACGCGCTTAGCAATTTCGTGATCGGCGCAAGCCGTGTCACCGCTGACGCCAAGTGCACCAACGATCTTTCCGTTGCGATAGAGTGGCACTCCGCCTCCGAAGAAGATCAAGCCACCGGCGATAGAACCCTCGCCTCCATCCTGACCTGAAGGTGGCGCGAGAAACTGTGGATTGAAGAGGTTCGACTGGCCCAGGCTAGCTAGCGAGTGGCCAGGCTGCGTGAACGTGTAAAGCCGCGCGGTCGACAGCGCTAGATCATCAAGACTGAAAGCATTGGCCGTGTATGCCTTTGACTTGGCAATGGCTTGACTACCGGGCCATACCTGCGTCGCGTCGCCAGTCGAAGTGTTGAAGGCGCAAACCGCACCATCGCGGTTAACGACGGCGGCCCACATGCGCGCGCCCTCGAAGAGACCACCGATCGGCTTGTTGACGTTCTGCGCCTGGACGAGTAGCTGGCGAAGTTGTGATTCAGAGGGCAGGTTCTGACAACCTGCGGCAGTAAGTTTCTGTGCGTTCGCCGTTGTTAGAGCGATCAAAATCGCGGATGCGGACACAAATAGAGACAAAAATTTCTTCATTGACGTTTTCCTTTCTTAGTAAGAGCTATGGTAAAGGGGAGCTATTCGCTTCCCTTTGTAGTGGTTATTGGTTACGGACAGCCAAGATCCGTCTTTATCTGGTTTGCAGAAGTGATGAGTTGTGTGCTTTGGCCAGGAGTTAACTTCTTCCCTGATTGAGCGCGACACTCGTTGATGAAGCCAGTAAGTGAACTGCAGGCAGTTGCTGCGTCACCCGCTTCAATTGCGGCGAGCGCCGTCTGCAACTTGGTGACTAGACTGTTCGCGGTTCCTGGTGGAAGGTTGAAGTTACCGATTTCTGTTATTACAACGTCGATCTGCTCTTCGATTACGCTGGGTACCTGAAAAGTAAAGGCGTAGGCATCTAAACCGCCGTTACTTTCAGTGCGATACACAATGCGTCCGACGCCGTTGCAGACACTGATATCAGCAAAGTGATGATCAACCTGATCGTTTGTAACTCGATACAGTTTCTCGGTACGAATGTCATAGACAAAGATGTCAGCGCCGATTTCAACTGCTGACTCAAAAGTAATGAAGTCGCCGGAGATAGTGGGGAAACGTTGGTCGCCCGGGATAGATAGGTGAACTTCATTTCCACCCGTCAGTGGTTGATAGTAGATATCTTTTTCGCCGCTTCGGTTCGACACATAGACTGCCAGCTCACCGTTCGTGGCTGAAGCGAAAGGTTCTTCACGCTTCCCAGTTGTAAGCGCCCTGGTAGTAAAGGCGCCTGGCGAGGTTTGTATCGCTGCGTAGATGTCGCAACCAGTGAATTGACACTTATTCCATACGACAGCATCGCCGTTCGGACTCACTTGGGGAAATACATTTGATAACGAGTCGTTGGTAAGTTGCGTGATTGTTCCAGAGTTCAAATCGTAAGTGACAATAGCAGGGATACCAAATGCAGCACTTCTGTCTTCAAACGCCACCAGATTTCCGCCGATCGAAGGCAAATTCTTCTCAAAGCCCGGAATGACAGTCTGTGCGTGCGAAATCGTATCAAAGACTCTGATGAAATCCCCCGAGTTGGAAACTTCGACGAATGCGATACGAGAACCAGAAATGTCTGACAGTATATCCAGGTGATTACCGGGGACAACGTTATCAACTCCCGTAGACAAGTTCTGGTAGTGAATATCTGCTGTCCCAAGTTCGTTATAGGTATATGAAGCAATGTCGCAGTCAACATGCAGGCTCGTTTCATTTGCTTGATCATTACTCACGACCTGAAACGTGCCTTGCAGGAAGGGTGCGCCAGCGGGGTCTAAAACAACTGTGGATTCCACTGGCGCGTTTGTGGCAGAGGCCGCGAAGGGATTTCGAAGCGGTACAAGCAATGCGAGAGTAATCAATAAGGCACAGACTAATCGGCGTTGCCTGAATGTTGTGTGGTTACGAGCGGAAGTTTGTAGTGCTCTCATGATTCCTCCATTTATGAATGCTGCGTTCGATCTCTTGTGATTAATCAGCTGTGTCTTCTCGAACTCGAGACTCATTCAGGAACTCAACAATCGTCGGCGTCCGTCGGCGGCGCTTCAGTTATGACGATTTCAGTAATTGGTGATGTAGTCAGTGTCCTCAGTTCGTTGGTGCCTACCAGGAACACCGCTCTGTCTCCGGGTCCGAGTTGTTCCGAGACAGGCGCCGCACTACTTGTTGGTCGGATCGTTTCCACGAATACGGCCTCGTGTTCTTCAGTTAATCGCCCTCCTCGCAGGATGCCTCGGCCTTGCGACGGATCGACGAGGCGAAAGCGGTAGTCGCTGGAGCGAGTGCGAATCGTGATCTCTTCAATTGCTTTCATTTCTTTCACTCTGATTTCCATTTCAAAACCTCCTGCCGCGCTGGTGAAAAAATTCTCGACAGCGTGGTTACAACTACGACTCATGGTTGTGGCGCTCCCATTGCGCAAAACGCTTTGCGAGCGTTGACCCAGTTTTGCTGAAGCATGTAGTCGCGTTGGCCCAGACGGATATTGGCGGGTCCGCCGTTCGACGAGGGATACGTTTCGCCAAAGGTGCCGTAGCACTTCGCGGCATTCTCAAAGCCATACCGGTCGAACCACGCACTTCCCGTCGGATTGGTTACAGTGACACTCAAAAGGTGAGCGAGGGTCGAAGCCATCACATCGGCGCCAAAGTTGTCATTCGGCGTCGGCAGCTCCGTGCCATTGGGAGTAAAGAACCACGGCGCGACGTTTTGGTGGCCGCACCGATCCGCATTCCCGACGAATCCGTATTTCAAGGACGCGCCGTTGAAGGTAAAACTGCCGTGATGCGGAAATGGCCTTAAACAGAAAGTAGTTCCATCAGGATAAATGTCGGTGACGTCTGGTGAAGCGAGGATGACGTAGATACCGTTATTATCAAGCGGGAGGTTGCCGTTGGTAATGAAATCTCGCACTACCTCCTGCATGTCCGATGGGGTCAAGGTGGCACCGTGCGAGTACGAGTCGCTGACGGTCCCTGAATAGAACGCCCCGCCGCTCGGTCCAGTCCCATTCGCATCGCGATACATCGCATTGATCACGAAGTATGGTGTTCCACCAACATTCGATACGAGATCCGTCAAGATCGTCGGGGTAGTAGTGCCGGCGAAGTTTCCGTACCAGATCAGGTAGACGTTTGCCTGGCCCTGCATCACTGGTCCGTTGTGGTACACGATCTTGGTGTCGGTCTTAATTGACGGTTTCTGACCCTGTCCCTGCGCACACACTGGGACAGCGAACAGCGTTAAGCTAATAGTGATCGCGAGCATTTGTCGTGTAAGCGATTTGCTTGTTCTCGTATTCATTTCAGTCTCCTTTCAACTTAGCGGCGATTCACTGACAATCCAGGTTCGTTTGGGTTGCGAAGTCGAAGTAATGAATCGTCTGTGCGCCCTGGCTGTCGTCATTCACGTAAGCCGTGCGGTCAAAATTCGCGCGTGGATCGAACTGTTCACCGGGACCATCGTTCACAACCTGAAACACCCCCGTCAGCATCGGTACGGTCGTCTGCACAACAGAAGCAGATGAGGTGTTCATGCTTCCGGCAGCTGCGCCCCCTGGACCGAGACCGATGCTGACTAACGCGAGTAAGCTCAACGAGACAATGAATGTCCGAGGAATTGTGGCCCGTCGATTTTGAAAAACAGTGTGTGGTGTTCTCATATCCTCTTTCCGCCTCCGCTTGGATTTGTCGACTCGAAGACACACATCTCCTGACACACGCCCTGTTGAGCTTGTGGTTAGTTATCCTGCGCGTGACACCTACCTGTGCGGTGTCATCGAGCTATTACCGGTAGAAGTAAGGATCGAGAACGCGGACCTGAGTGATTCGATCTATCGGCAAGTTATTGCGTCTTGCGGCCCGCCGAATTGCCTCCGGCGACGGCGCATCGTACGCACAGAAGCTCTTCTTTCCGTCATCGCTTACGTAAGATCGAATCCAGGTCACGCTCTCTTCATCATTGATCATTACGACCATCCGGCAGATTTCTGCTCCTTCATCATTGACCGGGATTTTTAGACCCTCCGGAAAGCTCCGTTCAACGATGTAGCGCGGCATAACAGTTCCTACCTTTCTCTTCTAACCGTTCAAAGCGAGACGAATATTAGAGATTCTGGAGGTAGTGCGAATCGGAGGGATTCCCTATTTTGGAATTGATCGATACCTATTTTGGATGGAGTTGAAGTCGGTAAGTTTGAAAAGGATTATTCAGTAGCGAATGGTCAACAGGCGAGGAAAACGCTGCGTAGTGTCCTGGTCTGAAACTTTCTCCCTTAGAGCAACTCAACTCTCTGCGTTACCTCTGCACGGCTCTGCGACTCTGCGGTTTTCATTCACGTTCCGAGCGATCAACAAAGCCGAGATTGGAGAACCTAAACTTCACTGGCTTGTTGAATACTGGGAACGACGAACGAAACCGCAGAGCCGCAGAGAACGCGGATGTTACGCAGAGAGTTGAGCGTTCGGCTAGGTTTCTCAACTATGGATTTCGAATCCATTCACCTTGCTTGGGAACGCCCTTCTTTATAAGGCTCCAACTAGCGCCACTATCGGTTGAAACTTCGTAGTTTTCAAAAGTCGCCGGAATAGTGACCAGGGTTCCCGCGTTACTCTCGGTCTTGTTATGAATCGAGAAATGAAGATGGAAAGAACCACAAGGCGCATTGCCGGTATCACCCGCGTTAGCTAGTTTTGTTCCCACACTCACATTCTGATTCTGGCTCACGAACGCACTGTCTTTTACGTGATGTAAGTAAACGCCGATTTCGTCCGGCGCATGTTGAATGTCGATATGATCTGCCGGCCAACCACAGCCGCAGCAATTTCGATCATTCTTAAAGTCGATCACTGGACCAGCGGCTGCGGCGAAATATGGTTTGCCGTTCGTAGTACCTGAAGCCAGATTGAAATCCCATGCGAACGCCGCGCGTCCGGAATGACTAATCGTTCCCTCCCATCCTTGACCAACCATCCACACCTCGCTTTTTGGAAATGGTAGCTTCAACGAAACCTGGTTGTTTGGAAACTTCATCAGCTTTGCGTCAAACGCGTTATCGCGAGTTTGCGAAACGGGCGCGGTATGTGGGAACTGGCTGACGATCGTGTTACTTGAAGTGATCGTTTGGTAAACGACCGGCCGCGTCAGTTGCTGCGGCAGATCTCCGCCGCTTGGTGTGCCGGTATCAAAAGTCCACCCCGCGAAGAGATTGGCTTCATTCCCGAGCAGTCGTGGCGCGTTGATAAGTGATTGAATTTCATTCTGCGAGAGCGCTGCTTTGAAAACGGCAACGTCATCGATAAATCCGTAGTGTTGCGATTCGATATTGTTGCCCGAGAGAGGATTCGTTCCCGGCCGCCCGAGACGCAGCGTTCCGCTGGGAGCACTTCCCACGGTGACCCAGCAATTCGCGAGTCCTGACGGACAAGTTTGTTGCCCATCAAAAAATAGCTGCAACGAATTGGTGATGCGGACTAGCGCAAGATGGTGCCACTTGCCGACCTGGATGTTCACGGATGGATACTCAACATTTGTATTGCCAAACCGCGCCACCAAACTCGTGGCATCGTCCTTTTTGGAGATTTCGAGTCCTCCACCTGACGCAGCCATGATTGGCCCAACGTAAGCTTTCGGATACTGGACCATGAAGCGAGCGGTCAGTGTGAAATTGCTGCCGTAGAATTCAGACATGTCGAGATCGGTTTGAACATACTCTCGCCAGCCGAGCGCTGCTGCATGATTTAGTTTTTTCTTGCTGGTATCGTTGCAGCCTGCAAAAGTAACGAGCAATAAAGTGAAAATGAGCCCACTTCTTAAGATACAGGTGAATGGTTGGACGTGGATTTGCACGAAAGCCTCCAAACTTTAGTGAGAGGGTGGGTCAATCCGATTTTGGTGTTGACTTAATCGATCGCAGGCGGCCGCTTTCGAGCTTCGGACGCCAGCATCAAAGGTTCCGGATTGATAAACGCGAGGACCAGCGGGTTATACCACACTCTTGAGTTGGTTGTGGTGTTGGGGCTGAGTGGTGTCCTAATTTGTAGGGATGGCCCTCCAATTGATCGCCGCCGTGCTAGCAATTTCGGAGACAGAGTGCCGCTCTTACCTGCTTCCCGCAATCAGTCGGCCCAGTTCTCTTGCTTCCACGATTCCGTCTACACCGCGGCCACCACGGTAGATGCAAAAGCCCTCTGAAGCGTGTTGACCAGTAGACTTCTTACTAATCCCCTGCACCATCACTTTGCTCCCTTTTATCTTCATCGCTGACGCCAACGCTGCGTCTTTCCAGTGGACCACTAAGTCGGGA
>DATJKB010000118.1:0-8701 GCA_035491875.1 Pyrinomonadaceae bacterium
TCATGTCCTGCACGAGTGACAACTCCTGATAAATAACGGCGATTCCCGCGGTCTCAGCCTCTCGCACACCGCCAAAGCGAACTTCCTTGCCGTTGATCAGGATCTCGCCGCCGTACGCCGGATGCGGGTAAACGCCGGCAAGGATCTTCATTAGTGTAGATTTGCCGGCGCCGTTCTCTCCTACCAGAGCGTGGATCTCGCCCTTGTTCAGATCGAAGCTGACACCATCGAGCGCACGAACACCCGGAAAGGTCTTCGTGATGTCGCGCATTTGGAGAAATGGTGCAGGTTGTGACATTAACGGTGATGGTCTTAGGTCTTGGTCTCAGGTCTTTGGTCTTTGGTCTTTGGCCTTAGGTCTTAACTTCGACATTGGGCATTGGACGTTGGACCTTTTAACCCTATTCCTTCGGACACTTGTCTGGTGGTAAACCAGCGCAGATCGCCTGTAGCGTCTGATATCCGTCTTTTACTACAGTGCTCACCAGATTCGCTCGATCAACCGCCACCGGCTCAAGAAGAATTGCCGCCACTTTCTTGAACCCATTGTCCAGGGTGTCAGTAGTTGCGACTTGCTCTCCGCGCGCAAGTTTTATCGCTGCATCGACCGCTCCGTTTGCCAGCGGCTGAATCGATTTGTAAATCGTCATCGTCTGCTTGCCCTCGAGAATAAGCTTTAACGACGCGAGATCTGCATCCTGACCTGAAACAAGGACACGCCCGGCGAGATTCTGTCCCTCGAGGGCCTGGACTGCGCCACGTGCAGTACCGTCGTTCGAAGCGACAACGGCATCAACCTGGTTGTTTGCCTGCGTAAGAGCATTCTCAACGATATTGAGTGCGGCGCTCGCTTGCCATTCCTTCGCGTATTGATCAGCGACGATTTTCACATCGCCTCGATCAACCGCCGGCTTGAGAATGTTCATCTGTCCCTGATGAAGTAACAGCGCATTGTTATCCGTGGGCGAGCCACCCACAATCACAAAGTTGGCTGGCTTCTTATTGACGTGGTCCAGCAAGTATTTCGCCTGCATTTCACCGATCTTGATCACCTGGTGTGATATGTAGAGATCGACGTCGCTGTTTTTGATCAACCGATCATAGCTAATCACCGGAACACCCTGCCTATGCGCTGCTTCGACGATTGAGGCAGCAACCTCAGCGTTGTGTGGTGCCACGATCAGCACATCGACGTTTTGAGTCAGCAAGTTCTCGGCCTGTTTGATCTGCAGGTTATCGTCGCCGTTTGCGACCTGAACAAACACCTGCATCCCAAGTTCTTTCGCGCGCTTCTCAACCAGGTCCTTATCACGCTGCCACCGCTCTTCTTTTAACGTGTCCATCGAAAATCCAATCACAACTGGATCGTTCGGGCCCTTTTGCTTTCGGGCAGCGGTTGAATTTGTTGGCTGGTTGGTCGAAACACAAGCACCAACAAGTATCGAAAAAAGAAGCAGCAAGACTGCGGACATTGAACGTCGCATTAGAATTGTTTTCCTTCCAGTTTGAATGTTGTTGTTTACCAAAGGCTACATCCTTGGAGTGCGGCGGCCCGGCGCCGCTTTGTTACCGCAGTAGCGCGCAACTCGCAATTCCACAAAGCGGCGGCCCGGCGCCGCACTCCAAAGAGGTTCAAGCTGCAAGACGCGGCTTAACCTTAGCGAATACCTCGTCGAGGATTTTCCTTGCGTCCTTTTCAGTCTGAGCTTCGGCGATCACACGGATTATCGGTTCAGTATTTGATCCTCTGACCAGAAACCACGCGTTTGGGAGCATTACTTTTACACCATCTCGCACGTCCATTGAATAGGAAGCGTATTCGTCGCGCAACATTCTGAGCACCGCGGCGATTTTGTGCGACGGGCAAGGCAGCTTCTCTTTCAACATGCTGAAACGCGGGAGACTATCGACCAGCTGCGTGACTGTCTGTCCTGTTTCCGCGAGCAGATGCAACACTAAACCCATTCCAACCAGGCTGTCGCGTGCAAAATTGATCCGGGGGTAAATCACACCACCGTTTCCCTCGCCACCAATCACCGCCTTCTGCTTCTCCATTTCCTGTGTCACGTTCACCTCACCAATCTTTGTGAGAAACAAGGGACAGTCGAACTTAGTCGCTACAGACTGCAATACAGACGTGCTCGACAGATTCGCTACCACAGGACCGCGTTCATGATTCAACACGCGAAGCGCCGCAAGCACGAGTGTGTAATCTTCGCCGATCGGTATTCCCTGCTCAGAGACGATCGCAAGACGATCGGCATCCATATCCTGCGCGAAGCCGATATCAGCTCGATGCTCTTTTACAGCCGCGGACAACGCACCAAGATTCTCGGGCAGAGGCTCAGCAGGGCGAGGAAACGTTCCATCCGGATTAACGTTGATGGCGATCACCTCGGCACCCAACGCTTCAAGAAGTCGTGGTCCAACCACTGAACCGGCTCCATTACAAGCGTCAAGCACGACGCGCGGTTTCCGCCGTTCCGCGGGCACGTGTCCGAGAACTCCGAGAATTGTCTTAATGTGAAGATCAGTTGCACCGGGAAGACTCTCCATTCCACGCATCTCTGTTCCCGTAACTTTCGTGTACTCACCCTGGTGATAGATATCCAACATCTCGCGAGCGTTATCGCCACTCAGAAACAATCCGTCGGCCCCGATAAACTTCAATGCATTCCACTCGGCAGGATTATGACTCGCGGTAATAGCGACACCGCCAAGCGCCCTGAGATGCCGCACCAACAGTTGAACCGTTGGCACCGGACACATACCAACGTCGACTACACGACAACCGGTGGATAGTAGTCCTGCAATGACCGCTTGCCTGACCATTTCTCCAGATCGACGTGGATCGCGACCGATCACGATCGTGCCCGGACCGACATATGTGCCAAACGCCTGGGAGAAACGCGTTAACAACGAAGGGGTCAGCGACTCGCCAATCACTCCGCGCACACCTGAGATACTGATTTTTAGAGTTGGTATCGCTGCCATTTGTTAATAAGGATGAAGGATGAGGGATGACGGATGAAGAAAGACACGGGGACGCGGGGATGCGGAGACGCGGCGACAGTGACAGGCAGGGGGCTTTTCGCCGCGTCCCCGTGTCGCCCAGTCTCCGTGTCTTCTTTCATCCCTCATCCCTCATCCTTCATTATTTAGTTAGCCGATCGCGCACCCTATTAAGTAGATTCTCCGCACTCTTGGGATCTGCGGCCTCGGCGATAACTCTAATCATCGACTCTGTATTTGAAGCTCGTACGTGTATCCAACCCTCGGGGAAGACTATTTTAATCCCGTCTGTCTGGTCGATGGTTAACTGCTCCTCCTCCATCGCCACTCGAAAGTTTTGCAGCACGGAATAAAGACGATTTGGTTCGACGGCGATGTTGTGTTTCAGCATCGTCAGTCGCGGGAGTTCCTGTACCAACTCCGACACCGGTTTGCCAGACGACGCCAACCCTTGAAGGATAAGCGCGACGGCGGCAGCACCATCGTGAGTTGAATGCAGTTCAGGAACGGAGACACCTCCGCTGCCTTCACCGCCAAGAACTGCTCCATGCTCGAGCATCGCTTCTGAAATATAAGCCTGGCCGACGGGCGTGCGAATGACATTGCCACCGTAGTGAGTAGCAATTTGGTCTATCGCACTTGTCGTAGAAACGTTAGTGACTACAGCGCCGGGTCTTTCAGCAAGGCGAATTCGGGCGGCGAGCGCAAATGTCAGTTCCTCTGAAAGCGGTTCGCCGCGTTCGTCGACGATTCCTAACCGCTCACCATCAGCATCGTGAGCAAACCCGATATGCGCGCCGCCGGCCTTCACGATCGCACTCAGTTGAGCCATCGTTTCCGGTTTTGGTTCCGGTCTGTGCGGAAACGGTGAGTTAGGATCATCATTGATAGCTAACACTTCGCAACCCTGTTCTCGCAACCATTCTGGAATAAGTTTCGAGCATGCTCCGTTGCAACAATCAACCGCGACTTTTAGACTCAAAGCAGCAATGCGTTTTACATCAAACGTCTCTCTCAGCCGTTCGAGGTGGTGCTCGATGGCGTCTTGCCTGTCGACAGAGGATTTCATTTGATCCGAGGACGCCTTCGTGAACTCCCCTTGATGAAAGATGTCGAGCAACTCTTCCGCCTGAATTGAGTTCAGGTACAGGCCATCGCTCCGAACGAACTTCAACGCGTTCCATTGAGACGGATTGTGGCCCGCAGTGATCGCAATGCCCCCGTCTGCCTTGAGCCACGAAACAGCTAGCTGAAGACTTGTCGTTGGACATACGTCGAGGTCGATAACTTCACAACCGGCCGCCAAAAGTCCCGAAGTAACGGCGGCTTGCACCATTGGACCAGACGGACGCGTGTCGCGACAAACAAGTATGCGTCCACCCTCGAGGTAAGTGCCGAAGGCCTGCGAGAATCCAACGGCGAGTTCAGGAGTGAAGGTTTCTCCAACTACGCCCCTGACTCCCGTGATGCCAATCTTCAGCGGTTTCATGTTTTCAGCCAGTCTTCCACTTCTTGTCTTCGTCGACACTTTCGCGAACGCGGAACGCGGTAATCTTACGTATCAAGTCAAGAGGGAGCGGCTTGTCTAGTGGAAACTGAATCGAACCGGTCGCTGTTTTGTAGCCGGAAAGTTGTTTCGCGAAGGCCTTGACCGCCGGCGGCGTTGGGTAAAAGCCAATGTGATGTTTGAACACGGCGAACGTCACCAGTATCCTCCGGTAAGAATAGGCTGGCATGCTCCACTTCAGACCTTCAGCGGCTCCTGGCGCAGCTGCACGAACGGTGGCCCGCATTTCACGCAGCTTCTGTCGCGCCTCTTTAGGAGCGGCATTGATGTATTCCGTAACGGTAGTGGGTTTGGTTTTCTTCGTAACCATAATCTTGATCTCTTCTCGGGAACCAAGACTCATATGAATAAGTCACTGATTGTATCGCAACGTCTTCGGAATCAGCGGTTGACTTCGACCGAATTCAAGAGACCTATAGAAGTTGTGCGTTGGCTCGGTGCCATGCAGGCGCAGGACTTCGGCGCTGCCAAATGGGCCATCGCTCAACGAACGCAAAATGCTACGAATGAATCTATAGAACAAGACTTCAATGACGGCAAAGTAATTAGAACACATGTGATGCGTCCGACCTGGCACTTTGTTTCACCTGAAGATATACGCTGGCTTCTCGAGTTGACTGCTCCACGAGTAAACATCGCATCCGGCTCAGCTTATCGCATGTTCGAACTCGATGATCGGGTCTTCAAACAAACTAACAAAGTACTGGCGCGGGCGTTGAGAGACGGGAAACACCTAACGCGGCGTTCTCTCAAGAACCTGTTGAATGATTCAGGAGTGGCCGCAGACAATTCTATTCGACTTGGGCATATTCTGCTGCGCGCAGAGCTTGATGGCGTTATTTGCAGTGGTCCAAGGGACGGTAATCAATTCACTTACGCACTGTTCGAAGAACGTGTGCCTCAGACGAAGCGCATCGATCGAGAGAGAGCGCTGGCGACGCTTACGCAAAGATATTTCACGAGTCATGGACCGGCGACTGTACAGGACTTCATGTGGTGGTCCGGACTAACGGCGATTGACGCAAAGGCTGGCATCAACATGGTGCAGGGACGGCTGACGAAAACGTCGGACGGTGCCAAAGTGTTCTGGGGTCCGAGGGATGGAGTCGCAGTTATCCGCCGGGCCAGTTCTGCTTCCCTGCTGGCCGAATTCGATGAATTCGTTGTGGCCTACAAGGATCGATCAGCAGTATTCGACTCGAATGACCGTCTAGCGATGGCGAACGGAGCACTCGGTCGAACGGTGATCATCGACGGCAAGATAGTCGCCAGCTGGAAGCAGATTAAGGATAAAGGCTCTCTAAAAATCTCGGTGCAGCTCTTTAGAACGCTAAAGAAGTCGGAAAGGGTTGCGATTGCGAGCGCGGCAGATCGATACGCTGGTTTTCTTGGCACAACTAATCCTGTCGTGAGTTTTGATCGATAGGTCTCCAGCTGTGCCGACTGATGTGAGGCGAGGCTCTGCTTCGCCGTCGGCTCGCAACGATTAAAGAACGGGAGCGAAGCGACCGATTTCAACACGCGGAATTGCTTCGCACTTTGAAATCGGTCGCTTCGCTCCCGTTCTTTACACTGCACTGGCTCACACTCGTTTAATGCCTGGCAGAAGAACTTCCAAGATGTGCCTTGGCGGGTGACATCTTTGGAACTCTTTGTGCAAGCCCGTCCCTTAATAAAAATAGCGCTAGGCTGGCCCTTTCTCACTCGTTCTCACGCGTTAACAAGAGGCAGCGTTCGCCCTGTTAAATTGATCGAAAAGAAAGGCAAGTTTATGAAATCGCGAAGTCTCAGAATTTTCTTAATGCTGACTCTCCTCTTAGCAGTCGCAGCCGTTTCTGTCATGGCTCAAACTCCCGGCACCAAGGTTACGATCATTCCATTCAGTTTTAATGTGGGTGAAAAGACCCTGCCGGCTGGCGAATATACTGTCGCACGATACCGAAGAGATTCTGAGGTCGTGTGGCTGGTTGAAAGTCGCGACGGTCGTGAGAAGGTTCTTACTAATACTAATCCGCTGCGTGCCTACGAAACAGAAAGCAAAGCCAAGCTAGTCTTCCGCAGGTATGGTGACCGTTACGTCCTTTCGCAGATTTGGACACCAGGCAATTCGGGACGCGAATTGCGAAGGCCAAAATTCACAAGCGAATTGGCGAAGAATAATGTTGAGCCTCAGACGGTGGTGATAGCGATTGGTGCGGACGTTCGCTAAGACTGGTCGCCTGGCTAATTAAGGATTTCAGCAAAAGGAAGCACTCAACGGTGCTTCCTTTGCTTTTTGTGGCGATCAGGTTCAGAACAGGAGCGAAGCGACTGCCTCCCACTCCCAAGCATAGGGCAAGCTAAGGCAGTCGCTTCGCTCGTGTTCTGAACGACTAGCGAACTTGGGTCTATCTCCTAAAACGGTAAATCCATGAGTGATTTATCAGCTGCTGGCCGGCACGACTTCACGTCTTCATACAACGTCAACCCCGCCCTGAGTTTCGCAAGGAGATCTACATCAGCTGCCTCAGCACTGCGTATCAATCGTCGTTGCCACTCAGCTGCTTCGCTACAGCGCCCAAGCTCAGCCAATGCCATTCCGATCAACACACCATGTTGCACTGCGCCTGTCGCCTTATAAATACGTTGTGCAAGATCCAAAGCTCGAGCGCCATTTCGTAACTCGACTTCAGGAGAGGTTGAGAGCAGATACGACAACATCAAAGCGGTCTGCCATTTTTGCGGATATTTAGCGTGGCCCGTTTCAATGACCTGCAACGCCTGCTTGAACTGCCCCGTTCGGTACAGAAGCCGTACCTGTTCAAAGAGAGCTGCTTCGTTATCAGGGTCTGCCTGGACCACACGAGAGAATTCCGTCAGCGCTTCATCAAAGTGTTCGGATCGCAGCAACTGCTGAGCTAAAAGAACCCGCGCGCTCAGATCGTTTTTATCCACACTCAATGCGGCGCGAAGATGTTCGATAGCCTGCTCATGTTTGTTTTGGCGAGCCAAAAGAACGGCGAGGTTATAGTGGGCGTTGGCCTTTCCAGGTTCGATGCGGATTGCTTCTTCAAATTGCTCCACCGCGCCTTTTAGATCACCAACCTGTGTTAGCGCTCCTCCAAGATTTATGCGCGCCGTAATACTGTCGGGCTTTGCGGCAACAGCTTTTCGAAACTCTGTCACGGCATCTGCATAACGCTTCGCTTCGAACGCAAGCTTTCCGCGACTCAGGTAAACTCGCTCGCCCTCGATCAAGTCGGGTAACGCATCAACAAGCGGATCAGATACGCGCACGCCAACCGTTCCCTGTTGCGCCAGATGTGCTTTGACGTTCTCTGCATCTCCCAAACCTCGGTAAGCCATAGCCAAAGAATAATGAACGCGGTTGGCACCCGGCACCTGTCGTAACGTTTTCTGAAAATGGACCACGGCTCCCGCGTAATTGCGCTTCGACATTAATATCTGGCCTAGTCCGTAATGCGCAGCCGCGTTGTTTGGATCGATCTGAAGTGCAGCATTGAAACTCTCGGCAGCAGTATCTAACTGATTCAGTTCGAGAAAGATGTTTCCCATGTTCACTGGCACGGCCACGTAGTCAGGCTTCAAAGTCCGCGCGATTCGAAACTTGCTAATCGCTTCGCCGAATGTTCCCTCTTGTTGGTCGAGCTTTGCGAGCAGATAGACCCAACGAAAATCGGCCGGTGATAAGCGATTGGCATTGAAATAGCTGAACCAGGCTGGAGCAGTGAGCGAATAGGCGTGATAAACCCGTCCGAGGTTACCATACGCATCACTAAGGCTTGCGTCCGATGTCTTTGGATCTTTAACGATGACAGCTAGCGAATCCTGTAGCTTTGCGATTTGTTCACGAACACCTGCTTCCAATTTAGTTAGATCTGGAAGCTGCAAAGGCACGAGTCCTTTACGCGGAGGTTGAACGACACGATCTGTGGAACTTGTTTGCGAATGAACCAGAGCTGCCGAGCTCAATACAACGAGAAGACAGATCGATGTGGCAATCTGAATTGAGTTGCTGCGCTGCTTCACGCTCAACTCTCTGCGCAACCTCCGCCCTGGGACCGCGGACGTCTCGTCCGCAAACGCGTCGTCAGACGCGCAGATCAGTTCGCGCTTCGCGCT